>JAVBMJ010000083.1:0-5858 GCA_031552535.1 Rikenellaceae bacterium | reverse complement strand
GCCGGCACCGGCGGTTTCGCTGCCACAGCAAGCGTTTTCGACAACGCCACTGTCGCCACGGCCACCGCGTCGATCTCCGGCTCGGGCGCCTCGGCCGACGACCCCTACCTTATCTCCTCGGCCGCCGACCTGAAGTGGATGATTAGTCAGATCGGCGGGGAGCTTACCCGTTTTGCCTATTACGGCAAGTTCTTTAAACTTACAACCGACATCCGCATCGCCACGACCACATGGACACCGATAGGCAACGTCGCATATAAGTTCCAGGGCCATTTCGACGGTGGCGGGCACACGGTGAGCGGAACAATGACCGCGGCATCGGACGGCTCTGTCTCAATCGGTTTTTTCGGTTATATTGCTGAAGGCTCTGTCAAAAACCTCAATATCTCGGCCGATGTCGTTGCTACAGGAATTAGCTACGGTGCCTCTGCGGGCGGCGTGGCCGTAAGTATTGAAGGCAATGCGACTACCGGCGTCTACGCATCGATATCCAACTGCACGATGTCGGGAAATATAACCGTCAGCCGCACCGAGCCATATCCTGTCAATGTGTATGCGGCCGGTATCGTGACACATAAGAACCAGGCCACCACTATCACCGGATGCAGCAACTACGGTAATATTTCGGCAACCAATGATTCATTTCATATTTATTGCGGAGGTATAAATGCGAGTTCTCTAAACGAAAATACGACTTACCCCTCCGTTATATCATATTGCACGAACTATGGGAATGTTAGTGCCGAATCTTCAACGGGAAGAATCTTTGTGGCAGGCATATCAGGATCGGCAAAAGGGACGATAAAATATTGCCGTAACGAGGGGGCGATCTCGGGTTCCGCAAATAACACCACCATGTATTCATATATAGGAGGCATTATGGGTGATTTTAGCGGGACCGCGCATACGTCCCACAACGCATCGTCATCGATCTCTTTCAGCGGTACGGGCCATAACTACGTGGGGCGGTTTGTTGGCGAGTTGTATGATAGCGGGGTGGTCTACTCCTGCTGCACGAGCGTTCCTGTCGCCGGCGTGTCGGTAATAGGCAACAACGTCTCGATAACCGCAACAGACAACACGGCTGAACACTAAGAAACTGTTTAAAAATATTTGAAATAAAATACTGACCATCAGTTGTTTAATTGGGGAGTATGCCGTATCTTCATGGTTACCAAGCCTTTAAAGATGCAAAACTATCCAACCAACCTCACCGAAAGTCAGTACAGGACAATTTTAGCAATAATTGGCGATAAACGCAAACGCGAGCGTTCATTGAAAGAAGTTTTTGATGCCATATTTTATGTATTAAAGACTGGCTGTCAGTGGCGTATGCTGCCTTCGAATTTTTGGAAATGGGAGCGTATTTACTACTATTTCAACAAATGGAGCGGCGATGGAACTCTCGAAGAGATTCATGATGTTTTGCACAAAAGGCTTCGCAAGTAACGTGGTCGTGAACCCTCGCCGAGTGTCGGTATGATTGACAGTCAAAGCGTTAAAACAACGCGAGTTGGAGGTGAGGCTCGCGGCTATGACTGCGGTAAGCGCATTAAAGGACGAAAGCGACATATCGGTGTCGATACCCAGGGGTTGCTGCTGGCTGTTAAAGTTCATTCTGCTAACGAACATGACAGCAAGGCCGGGTTTGAGGTGATTAAACAGATGAAGTATCGCTCCCAAAGGCTGACGAAGATTTATGCCGACGGCGGTTACAGAGGTGAATTAGCTGATAATGTGAAACGTAAATTCGGGATGGAAATGGAAATAACCTTGCGCTCGGATAAAGCAACCGAATTCAAACCATTGCCCAAACGGTGGATAGTCGAGAGGACTTTCTCGTGGTTGGAAAACTTCCGAAGGTTGGCGAAAGACTATGAAAGAACGGTACCCGCTTCGGAAAACATGATTTATCTCACGTTTATCGCGCTGATGATTAAATACTTTTAAACAAAATTTTTAAACAGCTTCTAAATTTATCACCTAAGAGCCTGTTTAAATTTCCCAATGGGAAATTTAAACAGGCTCTTAGGTATTTTAAGTGATTGATAATAATTAATGGTGTATTTTTTCGAGGCGTTTGCGGAGCAGATTCTTCGGCGGCAAGCGCAGGTTTGCCGGTGGCAAATCGAGCATTGACGGCGGGAAAAGATGCCCGAAAAAGACCGAATAAAATATCCCATTAATTGTTTGAAATTACTTATATCTGTTTGCCGTTGACTTTTCGTGGTGGAATGAGGCGAATAGCGGAACCCTGCTGGGGAAAAACACGGCGATGCACAATGCGGAATGTGTCTCTGACAAGCCCGGGCAGGCTTGTCCTGGTTCTCTGCGGCCATATTATTTCCGCAGGAAAAAATTGACAGGTTCTTGTAAATCTTTTGCAGGGAGTGATAAATTTTACATAAGATCGGTTAATAAATCATAGCTGTTACCGCTGCCCGGAATTAGTTTTGTATCGTAACGGAATGCACTACTCCGGGAACGTTATGGAGTTTAACCAAAACTAATATCCTGCCGCCATGAACCGACAGTCGTTAGCGCTGCTCTTCATCTCTTTTTTTCCGCTTCTTTGTTTCGGGACCGCTCCTGAATATGAATTCGGGTACCTTTATCAGGGCCTTCCTTTCGAGATGCCACACGTGGAACGTCCGGTGATCCCTGCAAACGAGATGCTACTTACAGATTTCGGTGCCCGTGGTGACGGGATGACTTTGAATACGGCAGCTTTTGAAAATGCGTTGACACAACTGTCGTCGCAGGGTGGCGGCCGGTTGGTGGTTCCTGCCGGTGTATGGTTTACGGGCCCCATAGTTTTGCGCAGCAATATCGACCTGCACCTTGAGGCCGGAGCCCTGATCCTGTTCACTGACAATATGAACGACTACCCGCTGGTATCGACCAACTTCGAAGGACTCGAAACGCGCCGGTGCCAGTCGCCGTTGTGGGCAAAAGATGCCGTAAATATATCGATAACGGGCCACGGCGTTATCGACGGTGCCGGGCAGGCATGGCGTCCGGTCAAGAAAGGGAAGCTGGTCGCGTCGGAGTGGTCTAAACTGGTCGCGTCGGGCGGCGTGTTGAATGCCAGGAAAGACACCTGGTTCCCGTCGGAAAAGTCGAGGTACGGTAGCGAGATAAGCGACATGAACGTCCCGCGCAACCTCGGGACCGACACGGAGTGGGAGTCGGTTAAAGATTTCCTGAGGCCGGTGATGGTGAGTCTGCAAAATTGCGAAAACGTGTTGCTGGAAGGGGTGACATTCCAGAACTCGCCGAGTTGGAACATCCATCCTTTCATGTGCCGTAACCTGATCGTCAAATCGGTGACGGTACGCAACCCGTGGTACGCCCAGAACGGCGACGGACTGGATGTCGAGTCGTGTACGAATGTCATAATCGTCGACTCGTCGTTCGATGTGGGTGACGACGGGATATGCATCAAATCTGGCAAGGATGCCGAAGGACGTAAGCGTGGAATTCCGGCTAAGAACATAATAGTAGATAATTGCACTGTATTCCATGGTCACGGGGGATTTGTCGTGGGCAGCGAAATGTCGGGCGGCGTTAAGAATATATCGGTGACGAACTGCACGTTCCTCGGCACGGACGTAGGGCTGCGCTTCAAGAGCAATCGCGGGCGCGGCGGAGTGGTAGAAGATATTTATATAAAGGGGATACGCATGATGAACATCCCCACCGAACCCTTGCTTTTCGACCTCTTCTACGGGGGCAAATCGGCAAGTGAGGAGCTCGCCGATGGCAAGGAGCCACAGGAGAAGGATGCTCCGGCCATGAAGGTCGACCAGACGACTCCTTCGTTCCGCAATATACACATCTCGGACGTCGTTTGTCATGGGTCACGACGGGCCATGTTCTTCAACGGCCTTCCGGAGATGAATGTGCGCGATGTGTATGTCGACGATTGCTCTATCTCTGCCACTTATGGGGTCGAAATATCCGAAAGCGACGGCGTGAGGTTGAGCAATCTGCGACTGGAGATAGCCAAGGGCCCGGAACTTAAGATGACTAATGTAAAAAATGTGGAAGTGGACGGTATCGATGCCGCGAAAGTTGAACTTTCAGGCAGCCGCAACGCGTCGGTAAAGGTAAATTCAAAAGAGCTCATAGCTGTTCCTGCTACGCCAAAAGGCAAGAAATAGAATGAAAACCGCATCTGTTTTCCGCATGTTGTCGCTCGTGTTGCCGCTGTTGATGTTGTGTTGCTCTCCATCGGGCGACGACATGGACCCCACGCCTAAGCCCGGAACCGATCCGGATCCCGATCCGGGGGTCTACACCGATGCTCCGGCTTTTGCAGGGGCTGAAGGCGGGGGCATGTACGCTACCGGCGGCCGTGGCGGGAAGGTGATCTACGTTACCAAACTCACTGACGACGGGACGGAAGGGACGCTTCGCTGGGCATTGAATCAGAGTGGTGTCCGTGTGGTTATGTTCCGCACGTCGGGGATCATAGAACTCGCCTCGACGCTTAAGTTAACCAATGGCAATGTGACGATAGCCGGCCAGAGCGCTCCGGGCGATGGGATATGCCTGAAAAACTATTCGTTTGTTATCGACGCCGACAATGTGATAGTTCGCTTTATCCGCTGCCGTATGGGCGACGAGAAGAAGACGGAAGATGACGCCATGTGGGGCCGTTATCACAAAAATATAATCATCGACCACTGTTCGATGTCGTGGAGCACCGACGAATGCGGGTCGTTCTACGGTAATGAGAACTTCACTATGCAGTGGTGCATACTCTCGGAGAGTCTCCGCAATTCGGTGCACGACAAAGGGAACCATGGTTACGGCGGCATCTGGGGTGGGATCAACGCTTCGTTCCACCATAACCTACTGGCGCACCATGACAGCCGCAACCCGCGTTTCGACCACCAGGCGCTTTATCCGGCCGGCGTTGCTCGCGGCAATGTAGACTATCGCAACAATGTGGTCTACAACTGGGGCAACAACAACACCTACGGCGGCGAGGGCGGCAGCTATAATATGGTCAATAATTATTATAAGCAGGGTCCTGCATCGGCTGCCAAAAACCGCCAGTATTTCATCGTCACCAACGGCATGTACGAAAGCGGCGGGGTGACGACATATCCCGGTCATGCAAAACTCTATGTGTCGGGGAATTACTACACTCCCGACCAACGTAATATGAATTCCGACAATTGGAACGGCGTTCAGGTCACCCACGACGGCGGGCCGGAAGAGGGGATGCATTTGGCGTCGATGCTGCGTTTCGCATCTACCGGCCTTGCACGGACGGTAACGACCCACACTGCAGCCAAAGCCTTTGAGAAAGTCCTCGACTGGGCCGGGGCGTCGCTCAGCCGCGATGCGGTCGATCTTAGGGCGGTGAATGACACCCGTAGCGGCACGGCGACGATAACCTCGGGAGGTAACGGAAGCACGAATGGTATTATCGACACCCAGACGGCTGCAGGCGGTTGGCCCGTCTACACTTCAATGGCTTCACCGGCCGACACCGACGGCGACGGCATGCCCGACACCTGGGAAGACGCCAAAGGCCTGAACAAAAGCGACGCGTCGGATGGAGCCAAACGGACACTCGATCCGGCGCGTGGCTACACCAACCTCGATATGTACCTCAATTCGCTGGTGGAAAACATAACCACACGCCAGAACCAGGAAGGTACGCCGGCGGAACTCTGACAAGGCCCCGTGAGGTTCTGATTCATTAGGGCGTGTTAGCATAAAGCCGTATGTGTGGGTTCTGTAAGGCGGTTTTGTGTTATACAAGTGAAATTTTTGAGACAATGTGGTTCCATTGGGGATAAAATTTCATGCGGTAGAACCCAAAACCGACAGGAAAACGAACG
>JAVBMJ010000060.1:0-12249 GCA_031552535.1 Rikenellaceae bacterium | reverse complement strand
CCCCGTCTTTTATACCAACCTTTCTTTTTTTATTTTTTACTCCCCCGTCGTCTCCCTCTCTCTTTTTTCCTTCTTTTGCCCCCCCACTACGGTATTTTTTATTTGCATTACATTGGCTTATCGGGTTATTTAAAATACCTTTATATTATATTTGTATGGCTTATATTGGCATTGTGACATATGGCATTTGCTCGGAAATACCGCTTCTATGGCATCGTATCCTGTTTTGCGGTTTCGATGCTATGTTTTGTGGCTTGTGAGCCCGCTCCGGAAATCGTCAAGAAAGGCTATGCAGATCAAAAGCAGGTATCTGTCGAACACCTGAAGTCGCTTTACACCGGGCGCCCCGTGGTAATAAGAGACGCCATAGCTATAAGCGGAGTGGTTACGAGTAGCGACCGTAATTCGAATTTCTATCAAACCTTGTTTGTCGAGGATTTGTCTGGAGCCATAGCGGTGAAACTCGGCACTTCAGGGTTGCATAGTCTGTTCCCCCGGGGATATAGTGTCACGATACATTGCACATCGCTTACCTTGGGCTCTTACGGCGGAATGATTCAACTCGGACAAGCGTCGCCGGATGAGCTTTACGAGGTAGAGAGTATCGTTGGTGGCGATATTTTCAGATATGTCTTCCCAGAGTCAGGTATTCCCGAAAAACAGATTATTCCCGCCGATATTATTATCCCGCAACTTTCGCCACAATACGTGGGACGCACCGTACGTCTGTGCGACGTTGAGTTTGTCGACGCAGAGATGGGACTTGCCTGGAGCGACCCATATGCCGATACCGACCGCCATATCACCGACAGGCAAGGTAACACACTGATTGTACGTACCAGCCGCCATGCCACCTTCGCCTCGCAGACGCTTCCCCGGAACAGCGGCTACATCGAGGGGATACTTACGTGGTTCAATGGCAATTATCAACTCTCGATCATCAACCTATATAGTGTGATTATGACGGCCCCACGTTTTTAGGAGCCTGCCATGCAGATATTTTATTCGGCCGGTAAGTGGGTCTGTTCAATATTTCGACGGGAAATCAGACAAGCTCCAGAACAGACTCTAAGAGCCTATCTAATTTCCCTGGGGAAAATAGTTGCGGTTTATTTTCAGGGCCATTTTTACAAAAATCGAGGAGCATAGTGGTGCTATGTGACGAGATTTTCGTGAAAAAGAAGCCAAAAAGAGGCGATAAATATTTGCCTCAGGAAATTTAGACAGACTCTTAATCCTGTTTCAGGTATTTGTTGATCATCGCCTTCAGGTCGTCGGCGACTATAGGCTTGGTCATATAATCGTTGCAACCAGCATCCAACGCATCCTGGCGGTCCTGGTCGAAAGCAAAGGCCGTTAGCGCTATTATTGGTGTTTTCCGATCTGTTTCCCTTATAGCTCTTGCTACAGTAAGCCCGTCTATTTCAGGCATTTTCACGTCCATTAGAATCAGGTCGGGCGAATGTTCGAGATACATCTCCAGCGCCTCAGTCCCTGTTTTTGCACGCAACAGGTTGAATTGCTTGCGCATTATGATCGAGATCAGCACGTAATTGCTATCCGTATCTTCCGCCACCAGTACCGTAGGCATAGCTGCCGGCTTGCCGGTAGCCGCAGACTCTTCTTTCGCCGGCATAAGTTCAGAAGGGGCCTCGCGCGAGGTGTAAGGCAGCGTAAACCAAAACCTCGATCCCACCCCGAGTTCCGACTCCACACCGATCCTTCCACCGAGTTTTTCGACAATACTCTTGCATATCGACAGTCCGAGCCCTGTGCCCGGTATATAGTGGTTGAGCTTTATGAAGCGTCCGAAAATAGTCCGCACCTGGTCGGGCGACATTCCCATACCCGTATCCTTGACATAAAATTCTATCTCTTCACCCTTTATTTCGTATCCAGCCCAGATGTGCCCCTTCGAGGTAAATTTGATGGCATTGGTCAGAAAATTAGATAATAACTGCGTCAACCTGTTGCGGTCGCTGAGTATCATTACATTCGAGTCAGGGCTCAGGAAGCGCATTTCCACCCCCTCCGACACTCTTAATTGCAGCGAGCTGACGACCTGTTCACAGAAGCCGTTAACATCTATATCCGTCATGGCTATATCGAGTATCCCGGCCTCTATCTTAGACAAGTCGAGTATGTCGGAAATCAGTTGCAACAACTGGTCGTTGTTTTTTTGTATTATGGAAATATATTGTAGTTTTTCATCCACATCGTCGGTTTCGGTCAGCAGATTCGAAAATCCTACTATGGCATTGAGCGGAGTACGTATTTCGTGACTCATATTGGCGAGGAACGACGATTTGAGCCTGTCAGATTCTTCGGCCTTGGTTTTAGCCTCAAGCAGGTTGCTCTCTATCGCTTTGAGTTCCGTGATATTGTCATTAAGCCCCACTATCTGTATGTCATTATTTTCGGGATCGTACTTGCTTACCCTGCACATCGCCCTCAGCCATTTCCAGTCGTCGCCATCCTTTACCCTGATCTCCGATTTGAACAATGTGGCTTTGCCGGCCACGGCATCTTCGAGGTATTGTTTCATCGGGACTACATCGTCGGGATGCATCGTGCCAAAAATCATATTTTTCTGCATCTCCGGAATCTGGGCAAGTCCCATATTTTTGAACCACTGGTCCGAGCCGAAGAAATGCTGCTTGCCGGGCTCCCACCTGAAAAAGCCCACCTCCGCAAACTCGGCGATAGAGTTGAATATCGTCTCGAACTCGCGCAGTTTTTGGGTTGTTGCAAGGATCTCCGTATTGTCTATTACAATCAAAAGGTAGTTTTCCAACTCTCCCTTACTGTTGTAAATTACCGTGCACTTAACTGTCAGGTATTTCAACTCGTTCACAGTAGACTCGGCCCCGTAAAAATCCATGGAGTTTATATCGTGCGAATCGAACGACACCTCGAACGACACATCCTTTCCCTCTTTGAGCATATCATGGGCGAACTCCGGTAACTTGGGATGGCTAAACAGGTTGCTGCCCAGTACTGCCTCCTTCGAACCCAGGCCCATGATCTCTATATCCCTGTCGTTGACGTCGACCATGTAGCCTCTGCGGTCATACACCTCTATGCCTACAGGAATGTTCTGGTAAACCTTCTTAAGTTCCGTTTCGCTCTTTTTGAGCGCTTCGGTCGCCCTCACCGTAGAGGTCACATCCGAGAACAGGGCTACTATGTCACCCAACTCCGGCGAATATATTGTGGTATGGTAATGGTGCAGGTTGTTGCGCAACACACCTTCAGTCTCGAAAACCTTACCCGTCAATGCCACCTCTGCAAGTATGCTCAGGTTCAGAGGCTTGGTGAACAGCGGGCCCACATCGGAATGCATGCGACCAATCAGATTATTGCGGTTGTGTCCGCACATTTCCTCGAACGACGGATTGGTGTCGAGGTATTCGTAATCTGTTGCAAAGCCGTCCTCGTCGAACGAAATCCTAAGGCGGATATAGCCCAAAGGCATGTTTTGATAAAGGTTGCGAAGGTATTCGCGATCTTTTATCGCATTCTCTTCCGACCGGTTCAATTCAAGACACACTCCGACGACATTCGATACGGCCATAAATGACTCTTTGTCCAGATAAGTCCAAAGCCGCGGACTCTTCACTATGTCTACGCCCATATATCCCCATACGCCGTCTCCCGACAGTAGGGGCACCACCATAACCGATTTAATGCCCTGACTCTCCAACAGGAGGCGCTCTTCGTCGGCTACGGCGGGCAGTTGGTCGAGGCTGTCGATAAATATAGGTGTCCCGTTCAGTAGCTGCGAATTCCACCAACTGGTCTTGTCCGCCGGAATGTCCTGCAGCATGTCGATCTCCTTCGATACTTCTTCCCGGGTGGATTCGAATATACAACTCTGAGTATGCGTGCGGCGGTTGAATGAGAAAATGTACGCTCGATCAGCATCAAAATTTTCAAGTATGGTGTCGAGGACCTCCTGTATAATCCTGCTGCTATCAGGCGTGTTGAGCAACCGGAGCAGTGTCTGGGTCAGCGTTTTCTGCCACCCCAGCAATGCATTGAGTTGCCGGGTCGAAATACCTTCGTCGCCCTGCTGGTCGTAACTGTCGAGGTACTGCAGGGTGCCGCCGATGATCAGTTCTCCCGACTCCGAATAGTTGTGTTGTCCGTTTTTTATGCGCATCCACACCTCGCCGTAGCGGGAGTTCATTTTAAATACATCTTCGTAATACCCGGAAGGAACCGCAAAATCGAAAATACGACCTATTATACGCTCCTTCATCGAAGGGTCTATAAACATGTTGAAATCATCGAACGATATGCGATTGCTCTCCAATCCTAACAGATGCACAAGGTATGAGGATAGGGTTAACATCCTCTCATTCATATTGGCCTGCCACCAACCTATCTTGGCCGTGTCTTGTATGGCCCTGAGTATATGATCATTGTCCATGGCTTGTATTTTAATAAAGCTTAGCCTGATATTTCCCGGTACGGAACCGGCGTTAACGACCGGCAAATATACGCATTATTATTAGCGCAATGCTCTACTTTACACAATTTTGCGTACTATGAAGGTATCTTTCGCCATTCTACCGTGTGTCTATGCCCGAGATAAGCCATAAATCAGTACAATATTGTATATTAGAGACCGTAGTTCGTATAATATTTTAACCTGACGGTATAAGTGGTTGTTAAATAGTTTGTATATTTGCCGCCGGATTTATGAGCGTATATCACCGATGGGGAAAAAAGCGACAAAATATCTGTTCCACGTTCTCTTTACCGGAGCTACGCTTGTGATGGCGCTTTTTGCTGCGGCAGGGTTTTATGCGTCACACATAAGCCCTTACGAATCTGAGTTTATGCCCGTCTTGGGACTTATCCTGCCAGCCACCCTCTGTGCGAATCTTGCATTGTTGATATATTGGTTGATCCGGTGGAGGTATTGGGCATGGATACCGCTGGTGGGACTGATTATAAATATAGGATACGTCAATCGGATGTTTCGCCTGACTCCCGAACCCGTCGAGGAGCATTTCGAAAGGTCGCTTACCATATCGACCTATAATATAGGGCGGTTCGGCGACAGTTCGGGCAGCAATTCTTATCCCGCACTTGTCAGAAAGGTCGCTGAATATATAACAGCCAAAGGTGTCGATGTGGCTTGTTTCGAAGAGTATGTGCACGATAAGGATTTCCCGGTCGATAGTGTGGGAGCTGCTTTGGGGCTGAACTACTCTGCCATTCCGACTTATGCGGAAAATAAAACCGACTTGGCAATTTACAGCCGCTATCCTATTGTGCGGGCTGTGTCGATGACTCTCGACGACTCGCAATATTCCACCGGCCGCGGCTTGTATGCCGATATAAATATAGGCGACACCATCGTCAGGGTGTTTGTCAACCACTTCCAGACCACGAACCTTAACCAGACCAAGCACCACTTTGTGCGGGAAATGAAAGCACTCAATGCCATGGGCGGTCTAAAGGCGCTGATGTTGATTACCGGCATGATGAACATGAACTTCATGCTCAGGGCCACGCAAGTTCAGCGGGTCAGCGCCCAAATCAGGAAGAGCGAGTACCCTACGATTGTCTGTGGCGACTTCAATGACACCCCGGCCTCATACACCTATCGTCTGGTGAAGAACGATTTCTCCGATAGTTTTATATCCCGTGGTAAAGGATATGGCTACACTTACCGCAATTTACACCGGTTGTTCCGTATCGACTACGTGCTGTATGATCATAACTTCTCGGGTATCGAATATGAATCGGCTTCGCTTGTATGGAGCGACCATAATCCCGTAGTTATGAAGCTCGGGATAAGAAATTCGATGACTCCGTCGGGCGACCGCCACGCTTCCGCCCCGCAACCCGACTCTGCGGCAGTTGCCGACTCAGTGCAGATTGTTCCTGTAACGATGGCTGACTAAGAAGAGTCTGTCCAAATTTCCTATGTAAAGTATTTATCGTTTCTTTTTGGTCTCTTTTCGACGAAAATCCCGTCACATAGTACCACTATGCTCCTCAATTTTCGTGAAAAATAGTCCTAAAAATAAGTCGCAACTATTTTACATAATATTGGATGCGCCTCGGCAATCTTTTGCGAGCTTGCTCGCACGATTGCCCTCGGCTTTCACAATATTTCCATCGGAAAATTAGGCAGACTCTAAGAGACGGCAGGTACTGAAAGCGGGCCGGTGAACCCTTCGGGGACGGCAAACAGTGCCGGGAAACACAGACGGCAGGGGATCTTCCTTTTGTACGATCAGAAGCTGACGAGATTCGCGAGTGTCGATTTCTCGACAATATGAATCTGTTTGCCGTTCAGGGATATCAGCCTGTCGGAGACCATGCTTTTCAGTTCGCGTTCGAGTGCCTGACGCGATACCCCGAAATATTCGGCCAGGGCCGTATGGGTCTTGTCGAGCCGGAATGTGTCTTCACCGGTCTTTTTAGACAACCATAACATGTACATCGCTATTTTCTGCCTTATCGTCCTGAACGACATGAAATGCAATTTGTGGCTCAGGCGTACGGCAAACGAGGCCGAAATGTCGAGATAATTTTTGAGCAACTGCTCGTTGCCCGACAGCATTCGCAATACGACATGCTTGGGTATTATCAACGCTGTGCCGTTCTCGGTCGCCGTAGCCTGTACCGGGAACCGGTTCTCGGGTCCGAACAGGAAGAGTATGGCCAGCGGATTGGGCGCTATGATGTCATCGACTTTGACTATCTTGCCCGACGGAGCGCTCATCTCTCCTTTGACGGCCCCTGTGAGCAGAAAAATCAGGCGGTTGCACGGTTCGTCCTGCCGGGCCAATATTTCCCCTCGCCGGAATATAGTCTCTTTGATATTAAATTTTTCGAGTATCGCCTCCAACTCGTCGGCAGGTATTCCGCCGAAAAGAGTGGTTCTCATCAATGCTGCATGGTCCATATTTGTAATTGAAATTATGGTTTCTACGGGCCGGATCTTTGCCGTTCCTTATTACCAGGCTTTACAAAGGTATGATAAAAAAATGTGCGAAATGCAACAAAGGTGTCAAAAAATACCGGTTATGTGGCAGTACTTTTGCACTGTACCGAATAATATAACATGGAACGGACAATAATAAAGATCGACGAAACTTTGTGTAACGGTTGCGGAGCGTGCGTGACCGGGTGTCACGAGGGAGCGTTACAACTCATCGACGGCAAGGCTGTGATGGTCAGTGAACTATATTGCGATGGTCTGGGCGCGTGTATAGGCGAATGCCCTGTGGGGGCTATCACACTCGAAGAGCGCGAAGCCGAACCCTACAATGAGGAGGCTGTAATGCAGCGTATCGCACCAAAAGGCGAGGCCGTGATTGCGGCCCACCTGCGGCACCTGGAGGAGCACGGCGAGTCGGAGTTGCTGCGTCAGGGGCTCGAATATGTCAAAAAACACAATATCACCATAGATATGAGCAAGATGACAGAAGATGAAAAACCGCTTGCCTGCGGATGCCCGGGCTCTATGATGCGTGACTTGCGTCACAGGGAGGAAGGTATGGCCGGAGCACATGAGGCCAGGCAGATGGCTGGACTCCAGTCTTCCAACCTGTCACCGGCGTCTTTGTCTGAGTTGAGGCAATTCCCGGTGCAATTGCATCTGTTGAATCCTGCGGCTCCATTTCTGCAGGGAGCCCACCTGTTGCTGGCTGCCGACTGTACGGCTTTTGCATGCGGTGATTTTCACGGCCGCTTTCTGAGGGGCAAGATGCTGGCCGTGGCGTGTCCAAAACTCGACAGTAACATCCCATCCTATGTCGACAAGCTCACCGCGATGATCGACACCGCCCGCATCGACACGCTGACCGTGGTTGTAATGGAGGTGCCATGTTGCGTAGGGCTTCAGCGCATAGCTGAAATGGCGCGGCAGAAGGCCCGGCGCAATGTTCCGCTGAAGGTCATAGTGCTTTCGGTGCGTGGCGAAGTACTCAGTGAAGAGTGGATATAAACGCCGCATACGGCATTTCAATGTAAATTAATATAATACCATAAAATAAATCAGTTATGAGCATGTTCTGTTTTCAATGCCAGGAGGCCGCAGGAGGCCATGGCTGCACGGTAAAAGGCGTTTGCGGCAAACAGCCGCAGACCGCAGGATTGATGGATCTGTTGCTGTACGTCGTGCGCGGAGAAGCTGTCGTTAACCGTGCCCTTCGTGAAAAAGGTGCCGCTGACAAGGCTACGAGCCGGGCAATCCTCGACGCCTTATTCTGCACCATCACCAATGCCAATTTCGATGACGGGGCGATAAAAGAGCGCATTACAAAAGCATTGGCCAACAAAAATATGCTGATCGGTACGGCTGAAAAGCGCGGGATACCTCTTCCTGCAATGGATGAGGTTGAATTTTCCGCCCGGCCCGAAGATTATGCGGATGCCGCCGCAGGGGTAGGAGTGTTGAGCGAACCCGACGAGGATTTGCGTTCGCTCAAACAACTCGTTATATATGGTGCCAAGGGTGCTGCGGCTTACGCAAAGCATGCGCTCAACCTCGGCTACGAAGACGAGTCGATCTATGAGACCCTTGAAAACGCGCTCTCCGAGATCAGCCGCCGGGATATTTCGGCAGCAGAACTGGTGTCGATGACTCTGGGTATGGGAGAGTGCGGCGTGCGGGCTATGGCTTTGCTCGACAGAGCAAACACCTCGACATATGGCAATCCCGAAATCACCAAAGTGAATATAGGTGTCGGCTCCCGTCCGGGGATCCTGGTCAGCGGCCACGACCTTAAAGACTTCGAGGAACTGCTTGAACAGAGCGCGGATCAGGGGATCGACATATACACCCACAGCGAGATGCTGCCGGCAAATTACTATCCGGCCTTCAAGAAATACCCGCATTTTATCGGCAACTACGGCAATGCCTGGTGGCGCCAGCGTGAGGAGTTCGAAACTTTTAACGGGCCGGTTCTTTTTACCACCAATTGTATTGTACCTCCACTGGCCGACGCGGGATACGCGGGGCGTATCTACACTACCGGATCGGCAGGTCTTCCCGGTGCGACACATGTTCCGGCACGAAATGAAGGCGGCAAGAAAGATTTCTCTGCCATTATCGAACACGCCAAACGCTGTTCTCCGCCCACTGAAATCGAACATGGAGAAATCGTAGGCGGTTTTGCCCATGTCCAAACCCTGGCGTTGGCGGACAAGGTCGTGGAAGCGGTGAAGTCGGGTGCGATCAAAAAATTCGTCGTCATGGCCGGATGCGATGGCCGGATGCGTTCACGTTCCTACTACACCGATTTCGCTCAGGCCCTGCCTTCAGATACGGTGATCCTTACGGCCGGATGTGCCAAATACCGCTATAATAAATTGCCTTTGGGAGATATCGGCGGCATTCCCCGCGTCCTGGATGCCGGGCAGTGTAATGACAGCTATTCGCTGGTAGTCATAGCCCTCGCCCTGAAAGACGCGTTCGGGCTCGACGACGTAAATGACCTGCCAATCGTGTATAACATAGCATGGTACGAACAAAAAGCAGTGATCGTGCTTCTCGCCCTTCTATCGCTCGGGGTTAAGAATATCCACCTCGGTCCTACGCTTCCGGCATTCTTGTCTCCCAACGTAACCAATGTGCTGGTGGAGAAATTCGGAATAGGAGGCATATCCACAGCCGATGCGGACATGCACGCCTGGATATAGTCCATAGAAGGTGTTTCGCTTTTGAAGTGACCCCCGAAAAGCTGGACAACAACTTTTCGGGGGTCACTTCAAAAGCGAGACACCTTCATTTTAGACAGACTCTTAGGGAAAGATATAAACGAGGGGGTGTTACATTACAACAGCCCTTTGCTGCTTGGCAGATCATAGCCCAGCGGATCGCGGCGTATTGCCATGCGTAGCGCCCGGGCGAAAGCCTTGAATATACCCTCTATTTTGTGGTGTTCATTATCGCCGCTGGCGGTGATGTGCAGGTTGCATCGCGCACCTTGGACAAAACTTTTGAAAAAATGTGCGAAGAGTTCGGTCGGCATGTCGCCCACACGTTCCCTGTGAAATGTGGCGTCCCAGCGAAAATCCATGCGGCCACCGAAATCCAAAAGCGCCATAGCTTCGGCATCGTCCATTGGTAGCGCGAAGCCGTAGCGTTCTATGCCGCGTTTCGATCCCAGGGCCGTCCACACTGCCTCACCCAGAACAATGGCGATATCCTCGACCGTATGGTGTTCGTCGACTTCGAGGTCGCCGCTGCATTCGAGGTCAAGCATAATGCCTCCGTGGTGCACCACCTGCCACAACATGTGGTCGAGGAACCCCAATCCCGATACGATTTGCGACCCCGGGCCGCCGTCGAGGTCGAGCCTCAGGCGTATGGAGGTTTCACGCGTGGTGCGTTCGACCTGTGCGCATCGCTCTTCGCAGCGCAGAAAGCGCCAGATGTCGTCCCAGTTGTCGGTGATGAGCACACAAATATCCCCGAGCCCCTCTGCCGCGATCATTTGCATCCCTTCGTCATGCGAACGCAGCAGGATGGCCCGCGCACCGAGATTACGCGCCAGCATCACATCTGTAATCCGGTCACCGATAACATAGCTCGACGCGAGATCGTACCCGCCGCCCATGTAGCGGCCGAACATCCCGGTCCCGGGCTTTCGTGTGGGCAGATGGTCGGATTCCAACGAACGGTCGATCAGAATCTCGTCAAACACAACGCCCTCGCCTTCGAGCGTGGAGAGCATGCGGTTGTGGGCGGGCCAGAAGTCGGATTCGGGAAAACTGTCCGTGCCAAGACCGTCCTGGTTGGTGGCCATGACAAATTCATAATCCAGGCCGCGCATCCGCGACAGGGCGCCTATGACTCCGGGTACGAATTGCAACTTGTCGAGCGAGTCGACCTGATAGTCCACGGGAGGTTCGGCGATTATCGTTCCGTCGCGGTCTATGAAAAGAGCCTTTTTTTTCATTTTATACTGTTCAATATGTCCAGTAATTTGCGGTTCTCCTGTTCAGTACCCACCGTAATACGCAGGCAACCTTCGCACAACGGCACCTGTGAGCGGTCGCGCACAATGATGCCCCGGTCGATCAGCATATCGTAAACGGCCCGCGGATCGTCGAACCGTACCAGCAGGAAATTGGAGTCGGAGGGGTAGACCTCCTTCACCACCTCCAATTCATCCAGGGATACCAACAGGGCGTCGCGCTGCGATATGATATCCTGCACCTGTCGGGCAACTCCCTCGCGCAGTTTTTCGAGCACTATACGTTGCGTTGCGACATTGATATTATACGGGTATTTGACGCGGGTAAAGGTATCTATTATCACCGGATCGGCAAATGCCAGGCCTAACCGCAAGCCTGCCATGCCCCACGCCTTCGAAAGGGTCTGCAGAACGATAAGGTTTGGATATTCGCCGAGGCGGGCCAAGAAACTGTCGCCGTCGTAAAAATCGGCGTAGGCCTCGTCGATAACCGTGATCCCCTGAAATTCGCGCAATATACGCTCAATCGCCTCCCGTTCGAGAGCATTACCGGTGGGATTATTGGGAGAGCACAGGAATATTGCTTTCGTATTGGCATCACAAGCGGCCAGCATGGCGCCGGCATCGAGCCTGAAACCCGGCAATAGTGGCACCTCGCGCATCCGGACGTCGTTTATCTCCGCCGCAACTTTGTACATGCCGTAAGTCGGCGACATCGAAACCACATTGTCGACCCCCGGTACGCAAAAAACCCTGAACACAAGGTCTATGGCCTCGTCACTACCGTTGCCGGCGAAAATGCGGCGCGCTTCGACGCTTTTAATGGCCGAAAGCGCCTCTTTCAGCTCTTTCTGATAGGGATCGGGATAACGGTTGTAGCCCGAATCGAACGGGTTCTCGTTGGCATCTAAATATGTGCCCACATCACCCTGGTATTCGTCACGGGCGGTTGAGTATGGTTTCAGGTCGCGTATGTTTGGGCGCATCAGGGCCCGGAGATTGTTCATAATATTAAAATATTCCCATAAAACGCAGTTAAACAATAATGTCCATAGTTACAATATTTGTTATTTCCGGGTTGCAAAGCAACCCGCGGCCCCTGGCGTTCAGCGCCACGGGGGGGTGGGTGGCGGGCCGGAAAATACAGCTTGTATAATATATGCGAATTAAGAGTTAAACACGAGTTTTTTCAAAAATACAGCAGCGAGTTTACTGAAAATATGCACAATCAATCCATTCGTCGATCTGACCTTTGATGCTCTTTGAATATCTGTTTTTTCTAACAACCATGCGAATAGCG
>JAVBMJ010000018.1:0-21528 GCA_031552535.1 Rikenellaceae bacterium | reverse complement strand
ACGGTGCTCGGAGTAGGTTTTGCGCTGTTTTGTTAATGAATTTTACAGAGTTTAATGAAATAGGTTTCATCGAACTGTCTATAATAGGCGTATGTCCAGATAATTACAGCTATTTCATCAGCTGTTTTTGACCATTATACCATAATTGTTGAGCATTACTTATATACGTCATGAAATTCGAAACCATAGATTATCTCAGGGAAGGTAATCCCAAACAGCAGAAACTCTACCAGGTGCTTTCACAGAGCGCCATTCTGGAGTTTCTCGCCCCTTACGACCCTCTTGTGGCGGGAACAATACCTATTAATATAGATGTGGACGGCAGCGATGTCGACATTGTATGCCATGTCGCGGACTCTTACGGTTTCACAGAGGCTGTGCGCGGCAGATTCGGAGATGAAGCCGGCTTCGAGACCACCTCATCAACATCCCGGGGCAAAGAGCACACCCTTATCCGCTTTATGCTGGGCGGATTTTGCTTCGAATTGTTCGGGCAGGATATCCCATCGAGAAAACAGGCGGCATGGAGGCATATGCTGATAGAAAATAACATAATCCTCCATCGCGGAGATTACTTCCGCCAAAAAGTAGTCGACCTGAAACGACAAGGCATGAAAACCGAACCGGCATTCGCACACCTTCTGAACCTCAAAGGAGATCCATACGAAACATTACTAACCCTAAGCCCTTAACACAAAAAAGATCGTTTTCTTTATACGGTATCAGACCGCGATTTTTTTGAAAAAAAGTCGCCCAAAAAACTTCAATCATTACTTTGCTGAGACATTATAGTTGTCAGGTTAGAGGCGGCAAGCCCTCAGGGAATGCTAAATATTTAATGGTTTGCCGCCGCAAAACAGACAACGCCAAAAAAAGAGCCGGGTCAGGATCAAAAGTTTTTGGTGCCGCTTTTTTCAAAAAGCGGCAGTTTGAGGCTGCCCAGAGAAAACGATCAATTAATGGATCATTGTTCCGACAATTGTCGCCGACATGCACGATGCGAGTGTCGCGGCGACCATTGCCAGGAGTCCGTACTGGGTGAGGAACAGTTTTTTGTTCGGTGCCAGAGAGCCTATGCCGCCGATCTGTATACCTATGGACGACAGGTTAGCGAACCCGCATAAGAGGTAGGTAGCAAGAACTATTGAGCGCTGATGTACGAACAGTCCCCCGTTCTTCATTGCCGAAAGATCGGCATAAGCCACGAATTCATTGATAGCCATCTTCTTCCCCAGCAGCGAAGCTATCAGTCCGAGGTCTTCTTTGGCGATACCCACCAGCCAGGCCACTGGTGTGAACAGCAGGCTCATTATATATTCCAGGCTCAGTGAGGTGAATTTACCGTCGGTCCACGATACTATCAGGTCGTTGAGATGTGTCCAGCGCCCGATCACGCCACCGAGGATATAATTGAGGAACGCCACCAATGCTATGATCACCAATAGCATACCTGCGATATTAACCGCAAGCCTGACTCCCTCGGTCGTCCCGTTCGACAGTGCGTCGAAGAAGTTGGCTCCCACACTGTCGTTCGAAACATTGGCATCCGGCTTTATGCCTTCTGTCTCGGGGAATATGATTTTCGACATTATTATAGCTCCAGGAGCAGCCATCACCGACGCCGATATAAGGTGTTTGGCGAACTGAATGGTAGCCGCCGCATCGCCGTTGCCAAGCATCAGTATGTAAGCCCCCATGACGCTGCCTGCGATAGTGGCCATACCCGCCGTCATTACCAGGAACAACTCCGAGCGGGTCATGTCGGGCAGGTATTTTTTCGTCAGCAACGGTGATTCGGTTTGCCCCAGGAATATATTCCCCGCAGCGACAAGACCTTCGGCACCACTGATGCGCAACACCTTGCGCAGCACCCAGGCAACACCGGCAACCACCTTCTGGATAATGCCGTAGAAGTAAAGCACGCTTGTCAGCGCGGCGAAAAATATAGTCACCGGAAGCACGTTGAACACGAAAATGTATCCCATCTTTTCCTGATTGACCAAATCGCCGAACAGAAAATTAGATCCGGCCTTAGTGAAATCGAGTATCTTCACGAAGATACGGCCCATAAATTCGATAAATGCCCCGACAAAAGGGACATAAAGAATAAGGGCGGCCAGCACTATCTGAAGCAGCAGGGCCGAGCCGATCTGTTTCCAATCTATTCCTTTACGGTTCGTACTGAACAAAAAAGCCAGGAACACGAGTCCCAATATGCCGATAACACCTCTTATTACAAACATCTCGATACGATTTATAGACCGTGAATCCGGGATAAGGATCCATCCGTCGCCGGTTAATTTATTTTTCGGCCCGCTCCCCTGCTATCATCCCCGGCGAGGGCCCGTGATCAATATTATGTCTCCAACCCGTTATAAGAACTTGTTTGAATTTTCTCATTCTCGTTCTTTTCGATCCTTTTCCGCGCTTTTTTTCGCTGAAATTCGTTAAATAGAACCACTATTCGCCTTATTTCACCTCAAAAATCATCGGAAAGTCCTTCGAAAACACCTTCGATGAGAAAATTAAAACAAGCTCTAAGTAATAGAGAAAATTTATTTATCCGTATTTTGTTTTTTATCTCCGGTAGATTTTTTTGCGTCGCTTCTGAAGGTTTAGCGGGCCAAACCGAGGAAGAGGTGTGAAAAAGATGCCGGTGGAGAAAAAATAAAATGGTTAAATAAATATTCGATATTACTTAAAAACCTGCCCGACACGATATCCTGGTTAAAAAGCCCCTGGATGCATACAGGGCTTTGTTCCATCCGGCGGTTCAGGCCATTATACACCGCGCCCCCACTAACGCCCCCTTCGCATAACCGCTCTGCCTGCCGCAAAATCCACACGCTGCTCACCTGAATTCATGCCGCCCTCGCGCTCGATCTCTTTCAAAAACCTCTCGGCTACCACCACCCTCACAGCTTTATCGATAACCCCGAACTCGAAAGGTGAATAACCCAGCGCCTCGCCGTCGACCTCGACAGCTATTTCGGGCGAGGATTCGATCCTGATCCGCCGGCCGCGGTTCAGGGTAACCATCCTGAGGCGGTATATCTTGCCATTATACAGTGCTTTGAACCGGGACAGCACCCCTATCTTACTTATATTGCGTATGATGGTCAAATCCAGCAACCCGTCGTCGGCTATTGCGTCGGGAGTTTGGATCATACCTCCACCATTGTATTTGCCAATACCTATGGTAGCGCTGTAAACCAGGTCGTTGACCACAAGTTCATCGTCGACCCACATCTTGACGCCCGTCGACGAATAACGCAGCACCGCCTTCAACGTACTCCAAATATAGAGCCACTTTCCACGGCGTCCCTCCTCCTTGAGGCGGTTGTAGCGGCGGTTGACGAATGCGTCAAACCCTACTCCCGCGACATTGGCCATATAGCGCGTGTTACGGTAGTTCGACTCGTAATACGAGATCGTAGCCACATCCTGCAAAAAAGAGTGCCCCGCGACAATGGCCTTTATAGCCTCGGAATATTTGCGCGGAATGCCGAACATCCTGATCCAGTCGTTGCCCGTGCCCACGGCTATCACCGACAACAATACATCGACCGTCGGCACACTCTTCTGTATGAAAAGGCCGTTCACGACTTCGTGGATAGTGCCGTCGCCGCCCACGACTATGATCTTGCGGTAGCCGAGGTTAACAGCCTCTACGGCCAACTCTATGGCGTGGTATTTCCGCTCGGTAAACGCATACTCAGGGACAATATGATTATCCCTGAGCAGCTTACTTATCTGTGGCCAATCGTCGAGCCCCTTGCCGTTCCCGGCAACGGGGTTGACTATCGCGAACCATTTCGAAGAGTCCATAGCCATCTATATATGGTAAATAACAATCCGGATGCGGATAAATCCCGCGCGTCTGCGTCTACCTGGGTGCGTTGGCCAGAGTGTGGCACAGGAACACCCAGAACTTATCGACCGACTCGATGTTGACCTTTTCGTCCGGGGAGTGCGGGAAGCAAATCGTCGGGCCGAACGAGATCATGTCGAGACCCGGATACGATCCGGCAATAATACCGCACTCCAGCCCGGCATGAATACCCCTCACTGCCGGGATCTGACCATAGAGGGCTTCGTAGCCGTCGGACATGACTTTGAGTATCGGCGAACGGAGGTCGGGCGTCCAGCCGTCGTAGCTGCCGGCCAGGGTTATGTGTCCCCCTGCCAATTCCACTACAGAGCTCATCACCGCCCCCAGATGCTCCTTCTCGCTACGCGACGAACTGCGCATAAGGCATTGCATCTTAACCGTTCCGCCGTCCGAAACCACCCTTGCCAGGTTGGTCGATGTCTGCACCAACCCCTTCATCGACGTGCTCATGCGCACAATACCGTTTGGAATGGCATATATCAGATCCAGAAGGCGCTTTTGGCCGCCGGCCGCAAACACCTTCGACGGCATATCCGAGGGTTTCAAAGCTATCGAGATCGCATCCTCGACACCCTTATATTCCTCAACGATCACTTCCGTCAATTCCGACACGGCCTTTTCAGCCTCTTTGGCTTTGTCTTCCGGGACCAACACCACAGCAAAAGCCTCGCGCGGGATCGCATTGCGCAGGCCGCCGCCGTCGACCGACGACAACAGCGTCCCGTGCGCGGTAAGTTCCTGCAAAATTCTCGCCATCAACTTGTTGGCATTTGCCCGTTCCAATATGATCTCCAGCCCCGAGTGGCCGCCTTTGAGACCCTTGATTTCGAGCTGCATGGCCCGATATCCCGACGCGGGAGCCCCGGCTTCTGAATAAGGCCACTCGATATTGGCGTCCATGCCGCCCGCACAACCCACATAAAGTTCGCCTTCGGTCTCGGAATCGAGGTTGAGCAGCACCTTACCGTTCAGCAGGCCCGGCTTAAGGCCGAAAGCGCCCTCCATCCCCGACTCTTCGGTAGCCGTGAACAGCGCCTCCAGCGGCCCGTGCACCAGGCTGTCCGACTCGAATACAGTCAGAGCGGCCGCCACGCCTATGCCGTTGTCGGCGCCCAGCGTCGTCCCGTTGGCACGTACCCACCCGCCGTCGATCAACGCCTCTATGCCGTCCTTTTCGAAATCGAAATCCTTGTCGCTGTTCTTCTGCGGAACCATGTCGAGGTGCGCCTGAAGTATAATTCCCTTGCAGTGCTCCATGCCCGGTGTGGCTCCCTTGCGCAGGATGACGTTGTGCGCCTCATCCTCAACGCACTCTATGCCCTTCTCCTTTGCAAAGTTCTTCACATATTCCCTTATAGCCTCTTCGTGGTATGAAGGGTGCGGAATTGCGCATATCGCGGCAAAATGTTTCCAAAGCCCGTGGGGCTTCAATTGTTCGAGGTTTTTGTCCATGGTCGTTATATTCTTAGAAGCTGTTTTGAATTTATTAATCTCGTTAAAAAATCCAAACAGCTTATTATTTAATAATTCTTTCCCCGGGAGAGATATGTATATCTGTCACCTCCCTTCGTCGTTTGCCTTGCCCCTTTTATTCCCCGGCAAGGTCGGGACAGATCCCACCTGCCATCCGTCCACCGGTTCCATCCAGGCCGGCCGGAGCGCTACAGCCTTGCAAGCATATTGCGGATATTGGCTTCGATACGCTCCAAGGTATTACCCCTGTCGCCGCGCACGAAAGTCCCGCCAGTAATACGCTCGTATAGTTCTATATAGCGTTCGCTTATGCTCTCCACTATCGCGTCGGTCATCTCGGGGACCTGCTCACCCGCACGTCCCTGGAATCCGTTGTCCATAAGCCACTCGCGGACAAACTCCTTCGACAATTGTCTCTGTTGTTCGCCACGTGCGAAACGCTCCTCGTAACCCTCGCGGTAGAAATACCGCGACGAATCGGGGGTATGTATCTCGTCGATGAGATGGATCTGACCGTTGCGCTTGCCGAACTCGTATTTCGTGTCTACCAATATCAGCCCCCTCTGCGCGGCCATTTCGCTGCCACGCGCGAACAACTGCGCGGCATACCGTTCCAGCACGGCGTAATCTTCCTCCGATACCAGCCCGCGCGATATGATCTCCCCGCGCGAAATATTTTCGTCGTGCATCCCCAACTCGGCTTTCGTCGTAGGGGTGATTATCGGCTCCGGGAAGCGTTCATGCTCCCTCATACCGTCGGGGAGCGCAACCCCGCAGATACTCCGCGCACCGGCTTTGTATTCGCGCCACGAACTCCCCGTGAGGTATCCGCGCACGATCATCTCCACCGGGAACGGCTCGCAACGGTAGCCCACCGTAACCATCGGGTCGGGCGAAGCTATCTTCCAGTTGGGGCAGATGTCGAGCGTTGCATCGAGGAACTTCGACGCGATCTGGTTCAGTACCTGTCCCTTGAAAGGGATACCGCGCGGCAGTACCACGTCGAACGCCGAAATGCGGTCACTGGTGACCATGACCAGATATTCCCCGCGAATATCGTAAACATCGCGCACCTTGCCCACATACAAGCTCCGTTGCCCTTCGAAGTTAAAATCTGTCTTTACAATAGCCTCACTCATATTTATATCACATTTAGACGCACCGCGTCTTTTGTTATTACTTTGCTCCGCCTCTTCCGCAGCCACCACGGGACGCACAGCGTCTTTTGTCCTTATCCGGCTCCGAACACCTATACTACTCAGGACGCACAGCGTCTACTGTCCCTGTCCCTGCCTCTGAATTACCCTGGCAAACTCACCGCATCTGTTGCCCCTACTCTGTTCCGCCCTTTCCATTTCCCCCATTCCCGTTAGCGGCACCTTCGTCGCGCGCCGAGTCGAAGGCGTCGACGATATGCTTCACCAAAGGATGGCGCACTATATCGCCCTTGTCGAACTCCACGATCCCGATCCCCTCGATCCCCGACAACATCGACATAACCCTGACCAGCCCCGAATCCGAAGGGCGTGGCAGGTCGACCTGTGTGACGTCTCCCGTGACGATGAACTTCGCATTGCGGCCCATTCGCGTAAGAAACATCTTGATCTGCGCCAGCGTCGTATTCTGCGCCTCGTCCAGGATGACGAACGCGTTGTCCAGCGTCCGGCCGCGCATAAACGCCAACGGGGCGATCTGCACCGTGCCCTCCTCTATGTATTTCGTCAACTTGGCCTGCGGTATCATGTCGTTCAACGCATCGTACAGCGGCTGGAGATACGGATCGAGCTTCTCTTTCATGTCGCCAGGCAGGAAACCCAACTTTTCGCCCGCCTCGACGGCCGGCCTCGTCAGGATGATACGCTTAACCTCCTTGGCCTTCAGGGCCCTTACGGCCAATGCTATCGCCGTGTAGGTCTTACCCGACCCCGCGGGCCCCACGGCAAAAAGCAGGTCGTGCGTCTGGTAAAGCGACACCAGCCTCTGCTGGTTAGCCGTGCGTGCCTTGACGATGTTTCCGCCGTTGCCGTAAACTATCACATCCTTGTCAGAAGCAGGAGTCTCGGCCTCACGCAGCCCTAACCCTCCATCGAAGTGCTGCGACACCACCTCCTTCGAGATGTGCCCATAGCGACCCACATAGTCAATCAGCGACCTCAAGCGTCCCTCGAAGTCGGTAATCTGCCTTTCTGAGCCGCTGACCTTAACGGCAGATCCGCGCACCACGATCTTCAAATGCGGGAAACGCGCCACTATCTCGTCGATGTAACGGTTCCCCGCCCCATACAACTCCACGGGGTCGATGCCCTCTATATCTATTATCTTTTCTGTCATCTGTCGAATTTATCCCGGCAACGTTCTTTTGCTTCGCCCTTGAATTATCCCTCTATTCATTTCATCCACTCTCCTCCGCTCACCGTAGAAGCGCTATTTAGAGCTTGTTTGAATTTTCTCATTCTCGTTTTTTTCGATCCTTTTCCGCGCTTTTTTTCGCTGAAATTCGTTAAATAGAACCACTATCCGCCTTATTTCACCTCAAAAATCATCGGAAAATCCTTCGAAAACACCTTCGATGAGAAATTCAAACAAACTCTTAGAACATCCACCCCAGCGACAACATCAGCCCCGAATGCGTGGCATCGAAACTGACCGTGTTTCCCGCGCCGTCGACAAAATCCTGCGTCGATTTTCCAAAATCGCCGCAATAGCGGAAATCGACCTCCAGTTTCCACAACGACACTGCCGCTCCCACGGCATAACCCACCGCCGGACGGCTCATCGAGACCTCCGCATCGCGATCCTTGAAGGCCATCTTGCTCGACAGATGGAAAACCGGACCGGCATTAATCCTCAACAATGAAGGAATCAGCGACCAGTTGGCCAATACCGGAAAATCGACCGAGGCCATATTCATATCGCCGTACGTCGAGTTCGTGAAGCGGTCCATCGAATATAGTATCTCGGGCTGCACGCCGATAAACCCCAGGTTGACACGGGCCATAACGCCCACATGGTAACTGAACTCGTTGCCGAACGAGAAATTAGACAATGCCTCCGACGTGTTGGATATCTTCTCGCCCGGGAAATTAACCCCCGCCTTGACGCCGAACTTCACGGGTATGGGACTGATCGCAAACAGCGACCCCGCCATAAAAACCGCCATTGCGGTCAGAGTGAATTTTCTCATATTTAAACGCTGATTATTTTAAAAACCGCATTAGAAGCTGTTTTGAATTAATTAATCTCGTTCTTTTATTCTCTTTTCCGCGCTTTCCCGCGGTGTGATTCGTTAAACAGGGGCTGCTATTCGCCTCATCACACCGCGGGAAATCATCGGCAAAACGATATAAAATAATCTCGTTAACAAATCCAAACAGCTTCTAACTTTCCATGTATATTCTTGCACATTTTTGCTACTGCCCTGCCATGTCCAACAGGTCGTCTACGGTGGGGGCCATGAATTTATCTACCCATCCCGCGTCGGCGGTCTCCCCCGCTTCGTCGAACGACTTACCGGCATTTATAACCGTACAAAACTGCGGCGAAACCCTCGCCCCCAGTTTCAACAGCAGAACCTGCAATTTCTGGGCTGTGGCTATTCCAGGGACCGGACCGGCCGTGACCGACACCACGGCTACCGGCTTACCGGCCCACTCCTTACCGTAGAGGTCGATGATGTTCTTCAACGCTGCGGGATAATCGGCATTATAAACCGGCGAAACGATAATTATGCCGTCGGCCTGGTTGAAACGCCGTGTAAAATCGACCACCCTCTCCGACGGCTTGTCCATATAGGCCAAACGCTCGTCGAAAAGCGGAAAATCGTACTCCTTCAAATCGAGTATCCCGGCCTGCGCCCTGCCGCCAGACTCCACGTAACGCTGCATAAACACCGCTACACGATGGCTCAATCTACCCCGGCGGACACTCGACGATATGATTGCTATCTTTTTCATAACATATTTGTATATATAGCGCGCCCTCACCATTATTACGGATGTGCCGGCACTCGCCCCATTTATCACCAGGCAATGCAGTTATCGTGCCCGGAATCCCTCAGGATTCCGGGCACTGCACTGCCTTCCGAATACCTACTTTCCGGCAGGGGTGTCTAACTTCTTCAGTGCAAAAGCGTAAGCCCCCAGTGCTACGGCATGGCTCGCCCCGAGTTTCGAGAAGGTGATCCCTATGCTCTTCTCGGGATTGATCGTGACATAGTTTTCTTTGATATTTTCGTCGGTGCCATATATGTGGAACCTCTGCGTGGCACCTTTCGCGAAACGGGCAAACTCCGCCTCGTCCTCAAGATTGTAGACCTTCATCTGAACCCTGTCCAGCGTGTCGCCGCCAAGAGTAGCTATCTTCGAGTTCATCTCCCTGAGTATCCCCGGAATGATATATTTTTTGGCGCCCGTCAAGCCGCCACCTATCACTATCAGTCCGTCGATCATCGTCACCGCGGCAGCCATGCCGTCGCCGGCAACCTCGCCCAGAGTCTCGAAAGCCCCGATGGCAGCCCTGCGGTTATGCTCCTGCTCTTTTTCGTTGCTGCCCACAAGACGCTCGCCCTCGGCTATCTGGTAGATCTGATAAGGATTGAACCTGTGCCCCGGTTTGCCGCTCAACTCGCCGAAAACACGTTTCACCGCACGAATGCTGACGCCATCCTCGATGATCGTGTAGTCGGTGTACTTTTTGTGGCGCAGGCAATACGTCTCGACGCACGAGTTATCACCTATGTGCAACTCGCCATTGACCGCAAAACCGAAGCCGAACCCCGTACCGAACGTATAGCCAAGCAGGTTCTTATAGCGTTTTGGGCTCCCCGCGGCCTCGAGCCGTGCATTGACCTCGGGCAGCGCCCCGGCTAAAGCCTCACCATAAGTATAAAGGTCGGCGTCGTTATTGATATATACCGGGATACCGAACTTACGATTCAGGAACGGCCCCAGAGCTACGCCCCCGCGGAACGACGGGAAGTTAGGCAGGTAGCCCGGCCCGATGATCCCGTTGGGATAGTCGGCCGGACCCGGGAAGGCGAAGCTGATAGCAACAGGTTGCACCTTTTTAGCCTCAAGTTTCGAAACAGCCAATTCGAAACCCGCCCCGATAACATCGAGCCACCGCTTTACGGGGACCTCAACCTCGTCGCCCTCCTTCTGGGGGGCATCGAGCTTTATGGGTTTAATAAAATTCTTATTACCACGTATGGCGCCGAATACCAGTGTCGTACCGCCCGCGTCGAGCGTCACGACAACCCTTTTATCTTCGCTGTACCCTTTGCTCATGGCCTTTTAGTGTTTTTTAGCTACATAAAACGCGATAAACAACAGCGCGACAAGACACAACAGTACGACATACATCGAACCGATAATGCCGCCGAAACTGTCGGACATAACGCCCATCAGTGCCGGGAAGATAGCCCCGCCGGCGACACCCATGATCATAAGGCCCGAAATTTCGTTGGCCTTCGAAGGTTTGTGCTGCAGTGCGAATGAGAATATGATCGAGAATATGTTGGCGCAGAAGAAACCCACCAGGAACGTCGTCACATATATCATCGTTGCACCCGTTCCGGCGAACATCATCACCAGATAGGCCGCCACAGCAACAAACATACTCCACGTAAATACCTTCTTAGGCGCGACCTTCAGCAACAGCAACGCACCCAGGAAAGCCCCTGCGGTACGCGCCACAAAGTAAAGGCTCGTGCCGTAACCTGCAACTTCGAGCGTCATGCCCGTGCGCTCCATCAGAACCTTGGGCGTAGTCCAGTTCATACCCACGTCCATACCCACGACGAACAATATACCCAGGAAAAGCAACAATATATAAGGGTCTTTCAGAAGGCCGAAAGCGCTGCCGAACGTGGCGCCAGCCTCCGACGCCTGCTGTTCGGGGATGCGCGTAACGGCGAGCCATATCGTCGAAACGACAGTGATAGCCGCGTAGATAGGGAAGATCATTTTCCAACTACCCAGGGACGCCGCTGCAAAAGCTGCGAGGATGGGACCCAGGAACGAAGCTATAGCCTTAACGAACTGGCCCATCGTAAGGCTGCTCGTGAGCTGTTTTCCCGAAACGACATTCGAGATCAGCGGATTGAGCGACACCTGCAGTATCGTGTTACCGATACCCATCAACGCGAACGCGACAAGGCACATGGCATAGCTGTAGGAAACCATCGGCAACATCATGGCCACGATAGTGACCACCATGCTTATAACCACCGTGTTTTTGCGCCCCAGACGCCCCATCATGATACCTGTCGGGATCGAAAAGACGGCAAACCACAAAAAGACCATCATCGGCAGGAAACCCGACATTGTCTCCGAGAGGTTGAAGTCTTTCGATACGTAATTGGTCGCAATGCCGACCACATCGACAAATCCCATGATGAAGAATCCGAACATCACAGGCAACAACTTACCGACGCCTAAAGTAGAAGCTTTTTCGTTCATAATATTAAAATTAGTATTGGTTGCAGGCACAATTTCCAGGCAAACGGCACTGCCGCCGTTAAACTGCGGACCGTCACCCGGCGTTTTACGCCCACAATATTACTATTTTTTTCACAAACCTCATACACCCGGTTTGATAAACTGTCCAAGAAACCGGTTAAAGTTTACCGGAACCGGTTTACCGGAGGTGTAAACGCTTTTTTGCAGGCCGGAACAAAAACGTTATCTTTGCCGGCGGAAACGGATGGCACAGCCGGCCGAACCCCGTTCCGGGCAAAGATAAAAAGTAAAAACACGATGGGTCTTGTAGCGATAGTCGGACGCCCCAATGTGGGCAAGAGCACTCTTTTCAACCGTCTTGTGGGTATGCGCAAGGCCATTGTCGACGACGTGGCGGGCACCACCCGCGACCGTCATTACGGCAAGTCGGACTGGGCCGGGCGCGAATTCTCGGTGATCGACACCGGGGGATACTCGGTCGGAAGCGACGACGTGTTCGAGGATGAGATACGCCGCCAGGTGATGCTGGCCATCGACGAAGCCGATGTGATACTGTTCCTGGTCGAAGTGTCGACCGGCGTCACGGACCTCGACATGACGGTGGGAGATATCCTCAGGCGGTCGGGGAAAAAGGTGCTGATGGTGGTCAACAAGGTCGACAACAACGACCAGATCTACCTCTCGCACGAGTTCTACAGCCTCGGGCTGGGCGACCCCTACTGCATCTGCTCGATGTCGGGTAGCGGCACGGGCGAGCTATTGGACGAAGTGGTGAGGCTGCTTCCCGAAGACGCCGGGGAGGTGATTGACGACGACCTGCCGCGCATCGCCGTCGTGGGGCGTCCCAATGTTGGGAAGTCGTCGCTGGCCAACGCCCTGCTGGGCGAGGAGCGCAACATAGTAACACCTGTGGCGGGCACCACGCGCGACTCGATACTCTCGCGCTACAACAAGTTCGGCATGGACTTCTACCTCATCGACACGGCGGGCCTGCGTAAAAAGGGCAAAGTGACCGAGGACCTCGAGTTCTACTCCGTGATGCGCTCGATCCGCTCCATCGAAAGTTCCGACGTCTGCATCCTGATGCTCGACGCCTCGCAGGGCATTGAGTCGCAGGACATGAACATATTCAGCCTCATCGTGAAGAACAAAAAAGGGTGTGTCATTGTGGTCAACAAATGGGACCTGGTGGAAAAGGACCACAACACGATGAAGCAGTATAAAGAGGCTCTTCAGGCCAAACTCGCGCCGTTCAACGATATACCCATTATATTCACATCGGTCATTAACAAACAGCGCATACTCGAAGTGTTGCAGGCCGCCGTAAGGGTCGACGCCTCGCGCAGGCGCAAGATCAAAACCTCGGAGTTCAACGAGTATATGCTGCCGCTGATCGAATCGTGGCCGCCGCCGTCGGTTAAGGGCAAATATATACGTATCAAATTCGCGATGCAACTCCCCTCGCCCACCCCGTCGTTCGCATTCTTCGTCAACCTGCCGCAGTACATCCGCGACCCCTACCGCCGCTTCCTCGAAAACAAAATACGCGACCACTGGGACTTCTCGGGAGTCCCGCTACAAATATTCTTCCGGCAAAAATAACAACGGGCTTGTCTTAAAACACGATTTAACCCTCTGGGAATAGTATATCTGAAAATTTATCTCCGGGGGGGGGATTGAATAAAACGAAGGTGTCTCGCAAATGCGAGACACCTTCGTTTTATTTTTGGCGGAAGATTATGACCCTATTGCGCCGCCGATTATGAATACCGATGCCACGGACAGGATGGCGTAGAGCTCGGGGAGTGCCGCGAGGATAAGCGTATTTCCGAACACGTCGGTGCCGTTACCTATTGCAATGATCCCGTTGGCGCAGGTTTGGCCCTGGCGGATACTGCTTATCACACCTACGAGTCCTACGATAAGGCCGGCGCCGAGTATGCCCGCCGCCTGCAGCATAGTGATATTAGGTGTCAGGTATTCCTGCACCATAAAGTATCCGACAAAGCCATACAAACCCTGACTGGCCGGCATCGCGCTCAATGCCATATATTTACCGAATGCGCCACTGTTCTTTTTCATCGCGCCTATCGCGGCATTTCCTGCCAGGGTGGTACCTATCGAACTGCCTAAGCCCGATACTCCCACCATAATTGCAACGCCGATGTAGGCTAAAATGATTGGTTCCATGATGTGTTGTTTTTTAGTTTGACATTATTTATTTGTAATTTTTATTTTTTAATAATCAGCCTTATACGCCGATCAGACAATCTGAGTAAATACCGGGTCTCATTCCTTACGGAACGGGGTATAAGCCCTCTCTCCCGATTCGAATCCGGCATTTTTGAAGAATTCCACAAACGTCAATCGCATCGGGTGGACAAACGAACTGAGAGTAGACATAAACAGGTTGATGCCGTGTCCCACGAGCAGGATCAAGACCATAATGATCTGCTTGAGAACAGGCACATCGCCACTCAGCCCCATCGCCAGGTCATTGAAAACCATTGCCAATACCCCACCCGACAGTCCGATGGCAAACAAACGGATATAGCTCAGTATATCTCCGAGCAATCCTGTGAGGTCGTTATACGTATTCCACAGCCCGTTACCGAAATTAACCAATGGATTCTTACCCGGCGAATTCATGAACAACATCAAAAAGCCGCCTGCACACATAAATGCAATATGCGGTATCGATAAAATGGCCGTGGTCGAGATGCCGAACTCATTCATAAGATAAGCCACTATCGATGAGATGATCACCGTCATCCAGCCTATAGTGGGCAGCGAATAGCGGAACCCGAACTGCATCGACATCGAAACGGCTTTCAATGCCATGCCGAAAAGGATCTGAATGAAACCCAGCACTATGGCCAATGTCATAAGGTTGGGCGGAGTCAGGAACTTATCTTTATATGGCGCAAATATCTCCAGATCGGCCAACGCGATCCCGAAATACGAACCCGTCAGGGTGCCGAACACCACCGTGGCTGCACCGCACCAAAGCGTCAATCCCCCGATACGCCGCATCGTTTCGTTACTCATGCGCCGCAAAAAAATACCCGCGAGAATAAACAGCAACCCGTAGCCTCCGTCGCCCAGGCAGAACCCGAAATAGATCATATAAAACGGTGCGAAATAGGGCGTAAGATCCATCGTTCCGTACCGGGGCAGGGTGTAGAAACTGCCTATGAATTCGAACAGCGAAGCGAAACGGTTATTCTTAAGCAACACCGGCGTATTGTCTTCCGGTGTCGGGCGCGACTTGACATAAACCACTCCGTCGCATCCGGCCAGAAACGCTTCCACCTCGTCGTCCCGGTCGCGTGGGGCCCAACCTTCCAGTACCTCCAGGTAGCCGTCGGCATACTTCTCGCCGCTGGCCGCAACCTTGTTGAACTGAACCTGCTGCGCATACACATTGCCCTCGGCGGCGATCATCCCGTGCGAAACAGCCGCACGCTCCAATATACGCCTGTAATGCTCCAAACGCTCCTCAAGTTCCGCTATTTCGGCCCGTTTTACCGAAGCGGGCGCCGCCGGAGCCTTCACTTCCTGGGCGGACAGGGAAATATCCGCTCCGGGCGAAGTCACCACCGCAAACCACACGAAACCTCCCTTGCGGATCAACTCGGCAACGACATACTCAGCCTCCCATTGATCCCGGTGCCGCTCGTAACCATCCTCATCGGTCTGGAAGAAACGCAGCAGGACCCCGTCGCGCAACAAGGCGCTTATAGTACCGGGAGAAAACTCTCCCCAAATGGCGGCGTCTTCGGCTTCTTTCACCGTTTTGGCTATCAGGGTGGCCGTAGAGTCGTAGCCCGCGGCAGCCGCCTCGTAAGCCTCGAAGGCCTCCGCACCATTGGCAAACGGCTCGGGCATGGCCTGCGGGTCGATCTCCCCCGCCACCTGCTTCAACCGGACACCGGCCTGGCGGTGGCGGTCCACCAACGAAAGCAATGCCGCATCGCCGGCCGAAGGCTCCCATTGCGAAGTAGTCACATCGACCACACCCAGGCCACGCAGACGATCCAGAAAAGCATTCCGGTCGGCATGGTAGACCACAAGCTGGTATTTTGTCATCGGTACTATCATAGCATCGCCTCCCCCTGGTATTGTTCCTGCCGTGTCTTGACTATCTTCTGGGCGCTCTTCGAGAGGTTTTCCACATCTTCCAGGAAGCGCCTTATCTTGCGGATAGCATCTTCGTAGCCCGGGATTTGCACCTTCTCATAAAGGTTAACCTTTTGCGTGGTTTTTTTACGGGCATGGTCCAAAAGCCTCATCTTCTGAGCAAAAAATTCGTGCTCGATACCCAGCTGGGCCATCTGCTTGAGTATCCCCACCCCGTCGGCAGTCCATGCCGGCGACGAGAAGAGGCTCCACTCGCGCTCCTCGAATACCACGCGCCTCAGCAACGGGATTTTCACCCCGGCGATCTTCACCATATCGGCCTCGACGTCGGCTATGCGCAACAACTCGGGATCGAACTCGCCCCACAACGACACCATGTAGTCGTAGCATCGCTCCAGCTCCTCGATCCGCACCGCATACTCCGCCGCCGTGTCTTTGGCCTTGCGCACTTCGGCCCTCAGCGCCGACTCCTTGCTTTTGATCGTGGGTAGCGCCTTCTGGCGCATCTTGAGCTGTTTACCCACCTCGCCGAGCGACGTTTTATTATATTGAAATTTTATTGCCATATCATTCGATGTTTAGCTCCCGACACTCTGTCCTCAAACCCATGGCATGCCCGCACACCACAGAGAAAAAAACTCGCATCAGGAACAGGAATGCTCCTCCCTTTATAACCTGTCCGGAAAGCCCGTATTCAATCAATGATCGGAGCGGCACTCCCTGGGCCAATATTTCGAAGCAAGCTCCTCTTTTATAGAAACCTCGCTGCGGACGAAATATTTGCCGAAGAGTTTCCACGCCGTATCGAGCATCGATTCTATCTCCACGTTCACGTCTATGGCCAGCAACCGCTCGGAATACTCCCTGGCAAAACCCAGCGCACGCTCGTCGTAATCCGACAGGTCGAATCCGTTTTCAAGCTTCGTCTTCGCATTGGCTGCATCGGCATACAGACGTACAGCGGCGTTCATCACCTGCGGATGGTCCTCACGGGTTTTCTGCCCTATAACCAACTGTTTGAGACGCGAAAGGCTGCGGAACGGGTCGATGATCACCTTGCCCGTGTCGCTGTCGTTGCGCAGGAACAACTGCCCCTCGGTGATATACCCCGTGTTGTCCGGTACGGCATGCGTGATGTCGCCGCCCGACAAAGTCGTCACGGCAATGATCGTTATCGACCCGCCGTTGGGCAATTGCACCGCTTTTTCGTAAATTTTCGCAAGGTCGGAATACAGCGACCCCGGCATCGAATCCTTCGACGGGATCTGGTCCATACGGTTCGATACGATAGCCAGCGCGTCGGCATAGAGCGTCATATCCGTGAGTAGCACCAGTACCTTCTCCCCCTTGTCTGCCGCGAAATACTCCGCCGCCGTGAGAGCCATGTCCGGAACCAGCAGGCGTTCCACCGGCGGGTTCTCCGTCGTGTTCACAAAACAAACGATACGGTTGAGCGCACCGGCGTTCTCGAACACATTTTTGAAATACAGGAAGTCGTCGTTCGTGATCCCGATACCTCCAAGTATGATCTTATCGGCCTTGGCCCTGAGGGCCACCATCGCCATGACCTGGTTGTATGGCTGGTCGGGATCGGCAAAGAAGGGTATCTTCTGTCCCGAGACTATGGTATTATTAAGGTCTATACCCGCTATACCTGTGGCTATCAACTCCGACGGCTGTATCCTGCGGAACGGGTTCACCGTGGGGCCGCCGATCTCGCGCGGCTCGCCGGCCACGGGCCGGCCTCCCTCGATGGGTTCGCCATAGGCGTTGAAAAAACGCCCGGCCAGCTCGTCGCTCACGTTTAACATCGGCGGGGCGCCGTGGAACACAACCTCCGAATCGGTGGCTATCCCTTCCGTTCCCGCAAACACCTGCAACGTCACCTGGTCGCCCATGATCTTAACCACCTGCGCCAGTTTGCCTCCCACCGAAGCCAGCTCGTCGTTGCCGACACCCGTCGCACGAAGGCTCACCGTAGCTTTGGTGATGTTCTCTATCTTGGTGTATATCTTCTGAAATGCTTTTGTCTCCATGGTCAGGCTCTGTTAATTGACGGTTTTACGCGAAACCATCACCGAAATGTTTTTCTCATACGAATGGAACTTATCCCCTTCGAAGGGCGAATAGTTCATCTGTTTGAACTGATTGATCACCCCTTTGAAGAAGCCCGAGCAATCTTCAAAATCGTCGAAACGGAACTTCCTGTCGCATATATCCAGCACCATTTTGTACATATATTTCTGGCGCTCCACCGGGCAGTTGGCATCCGTAGCGTCGAAAGCGTCCTGTTGCAGGATCACAAAGTCGACCAGTTCGCTCTTCCAGAAGCGCTCGTGATACTCCAAAGGCACGCCGTCGTCGCCCAGGATGTTGATCTGTTCGTAAGCCTCCTTACCCCTCTGGACCAGTGTCTTGCCTTTATATACCAGATCGACCCAACCCGGTTCCACCCGCTGGTCGAGGTACTCCCTGATCTCGGGATACTCCAGATACTTCGAATAACTCTCCAGCGGGTCGATAGCCGGATAACGCTTCGAGTCGGCACGCCCCTGAGCCAAAGCGTAGAAACAACGCGCGGCCTTTTTAGTCGACTCCGTCACCGGCTCCTTGAGGTTACCCCCGGCCGGAGACACCGTCCCCAGGAAAGTCACCGAGCCCATGGCCCCGTTGCCCAGATGCACAATCCCCGCACGCGAATAAAAGTTCGAAATTATCGCCGGCAGGTCCATCGGGAAAGCATCCTGACCGGGAAGTTCCTCCAGACGGTTCGACATCTCGCGCAAAGCCTGCGCCCAGCGCGACGTCGAATCGGCCAGGATCAACACCTTTAGCCCCATGGCACGATAATACTCCCCGAGCGTCATACCCGTATACACCGACGCTTCACGCGCCGCGACGGGCATATTCGAAGTATTACAGATGATCGTCGTGCGTTCCATCAGTTTATGGCCGGTACGCGGGTCGTCCAAATGGGGAAACTCTGCAAATATTTCCACGACCTCGTTGGCACGCTCGCCGCAAGCCACAAAAATGATGACATCGGCATCGGCCTGCTTCGAAATCGCATGCTGCAACACCGTCTTACCCGCCCCGAAAGGCCCCGGTACGAATCCCGTGCCTCCCTCGGCTATCGGGTTGAACGTGTCGATGGCCCTTACACCTGTCTCCATGACCTTGAACGGGCGGGGTTTCTCGACATAGGCCCTCACAGCACGTTTCACCGGCCACTTCTGCACCATGCTTATATTGTGATCCTCGCCCGAGGCATCGGTAACCACCGCCACCGTATCCGAAATCTTATAATTGCCTGCCGCCGCAATACTTTTAACCCGGTACTGCCCATCCATCGCGAACGGCATCATGATCTTATGCTTGATCCACAGCTCAGTAACCTCGCCCAGCCAGCTGCCGGCCGACACAGCGTCACCAACCGATGCCAACGGCACGAAATCCCACTGCCTGTCGTAATCCAACGGTTCGGTATTCGATCCGCGACCGATGAACAGGCCGTCCATCTTTTCGAGGTCGTTCTGCAATCCGTCGTAGTTGCGCGAGAGTATGCCGGGCCCGAGCGTCGCTTCGAGCATATGGCCCATGAACTCAACCCTGTCACCGATCTTAAGGCCGCGCGTAGAGTCGTAAACCTGCACAAAAGCCTTATCCCCTGTGACTTTTATAACTTCAGCCATCATCTTCACCCCGCCGAGCTCCACGTAACATATCTCGTTCTGCCCCACGGGGCCGTCGGCTTTGACAACGACGATATTGGAGATAATCCCCGATACTTGCCCTGTTGTACTCATATTTTATTGATGTTCTGATTATTTATCTGTTCCAAAATAGCGCCTCCATCCAAAGGCCCCCTCAGGCGGCGCAACATCTCGCGGCCAATTCCGGCATCGAGCCGGCGCCAACGCCAAACAATGTTCAGCCGGGTGAGATAACCCAATATATAATCGAGGTTCACATAATCCGACGAAGTTATCTCCTCCGAAAAGTCCCAACGCAACACGTCGAGCCTGCGCTCGCGCTCCAAAAAGTTCACCTCATCGGAAAATGCCGCAACAATCCGCTCCATATAATCCAACAGGCCCTTCAATCCGAAATCGGCCGACGACGACCGCGAAACGGCCTCTGCAACAACACCCTCTCCCACAACCACATCAGACGGCGTGCGGCCCAGTTTGCGGGCCACCATAGCCGCCGAGATATTGCGCAGGTTACGGTCGAACTCTCCCCATTGCCTCAGATAACGGCAATCCGAAGCGGCACACTCCCGGTAGTAAGCCTCGAAAAGCGTACGCTCCAACCCCGCCGAACGGTCCACATCCTCATAATCCGGATCGTCGGGATGCGCAAAAGCCATAAGCACACGCCCCAAAGAGACAGGAAGATGTACCGGATCGGTACTCTCCGCTGCCAGGCAATCCTCCGGGATATTGCCCTCGTTGGTGATCCGGCTCCTGCCGCGGTCCAGCGAAACCAGATTCTCTATATCGTAATACGTATAGAGCAACTCCGCCGCCAGCCTGTCGCCCGCCGAAAGTCCCTCCGCCACCTCCTGCCGCACAGCCGCGATATCGAGACCCTTAGGGTCCGACTCCATGGCATACTGCCTGAGACCGGCCACAAGACAATTATACTCCCTAAGCATGGTCCTGCTTTTCAAATACCAACTGAGCCAGCCTGGGTTTCAGGTATTCACCCAAAAGAGCCTCGAAATCGGCGCCCGTAAAACTGATACGGTATCCGCCATCCTTAGGCCCGATACGGAAACCGCTCTTCACCCCATTGGAATAACTCAACTCAACACCGGCATCCATGATCACCCCGGCACTCTTGCCGAAAACCTCGTCGAACTCCTTGCGCTTAGCCTCCGGCAACATAGCCGCCAATTCAACCCTGCCCGACGCCGCAGCCCCCTGCCAATTGGCAGCAACCGCCAACAACATGTCCCTGACAAAACCCGCATCAATACTCAACTCCGAAACAGGCTTGCCTATGCTCCTGGCAACTACCATCTCCTCAATCATCTCACGCAACGAACCAACAGCCTGCCGGCTCGCAATGGCAATCTCAGTGGCAGTATTGCCCTTCAACTCCTCAGCACTCCTGTGAGCCTGATCCAAAATACGCTGAGCCTCAGCCTTCGCCTCGGAAACTATACGCACAGCATCAGACTGAGCCTTAGAAACCAAAGCCTCAGACTCCTGGCGACCCTTAGCCAAACCCTCATCATAAAGCTTACGGGTCAATTGATCCAACTTGTTATCCATAAATATTATAGCTTTAATTTATCTTTATCCATAAAACCCAAAACCCTGACGATATATGTTCTTTTTCTTTATACAATCTTCGACCGCGACTTTTTTGAAAAAAAGTCGCCCAAAAAACTTCAATCATTACTTTGCCGCGACCTTATAGTTGTTAGGTTATAGGCGGCAAGCCCTTAAATGTTACCATCATCCAGCGGGCTTGCCGCCTATAACCTAACAACTGCAAGATCAGAGCGAGGTCGGGATTAAAAGTTTTTGGTGCCGCTTTTTTCAAAAAGCGGCAGTT
>JAVBMJ010000087.1:0-38181 GCA_031552535.1 Rikenellaceae bacterium | reverse complement strand
GGTTGCATACGCGTTACGCACCCGTACGCCGGTAGCGTATAATCAGTGTTACCACAAATTACCACTCCCTCGACTTGCATGTGTTAGGCCTGCCGCTAGCGTTTATCCTGAGCCAGGATCAAACTCTCCATAGTAAAAATTGTTTTATTTAGATCTTGGCTTAAATTCAAAGAAATTGTTTGAAAATCGACTGTTCCGAAAAACAGTCTCAATAAACTTTAGCTGCTCAATATCCTCAAAGAACGTGTATCTAAAACTCTCAATAAAAACATCTTTCCCTCAGCGCCGCTTCCGGCGACCGGGCCGATCCGAACATGTTTCCGTCCGAAACGGGTTGCAAAGGTAAGAACGATTTTTGAAACCGCCAAATCTTTTGCGAAAATTTATTGAAAAAAGTTTTTCAGAACGTTTCGCCAAACTGTGTTTCTTTCGTTTAGCGGCTGCAAATATACAGACAAATTTTTCCAATCTCCAAACTTTCCGCAAAATTTATCATGAAATAATTCTCATGCAGATGTCAATTTCCTGATAACAACATAGATAAACTGTAAAATATTTTCACGGTAAATGGCACGGACATATTGCCGGAAAGGAAGTATCAGAAAGGATTGCCCAGGGAACGGTCGAGACCTTCGGCTATTTCGGGCACCAGTTTACCACTACGGGAGAGGTGTTCATGGACGGCACGGCGTACCGAAGGACGGAAATATTCGTAAATCACGGCCGCCACAAGGCTTATCGCACCGGATATAAGCAGCGCGGCCGACAGCGAAACCGCCTCGGCGAGCCATCCGTAGAGCATCCCCCCCAAAGGGCTCATGCCGGCGAAGCACATAGTGAAGAAACTCATGACCCGGCCCCGCTTGTCGTCATCGACGATAGTCTGCATAAGCGTATTGCTCGCGGCCATAGATCCGATCATAGCAAAACCTATAGGAATGGCAAAAAGACATGCAACGAAGGCCGAGCGGGTAAGGGCAAGGGCAATAACACCCAATCCAAGCATGATACCGGTAATAGTGAGCACCTTACCCAGCCCGGTTACCTGGCGTCGCGAGGCCAGGTAGAGTGCCGCGGTGACCGCACCGGCGCCGATACACGAATAGAAATTGCCCATCAGTTCGCTCCCGCCGCCCAGCGTGTCCTTGACCAGCGCCGGCACGATACTCATCAGCGGCAAAACAAAAAAGCTGACCGTGGCGACAAAAAGCAGCACCGTTTTCAGCGGCAAGAATCCCTTTATATATAGTATACCCTCTCCGAGCTCCGAAAACACGTTGGTCTCCCGCTTTACGGCCTTCACCGGCCGGATGCGCATCATGCCCAGTGCTGTGAGTACGGCGATAAAACTGACCCCGTTGATCAGAAAGCACCATCCCTCGCCCAGTAATGCGATCAGTATACCGCCGATGGATGGGCCTATGAAGCGCGATCCGTTGATAGTAACCGAGTTAAGGGCTATCGCGTTGGTCATGTCGCGTTTCGGGACGAGTTTCGTGTAGAACGACTGCCTGGCCGGGGCTTCGAATGCCGCCACAACACCGTTGAAGCAGCTCAATGTCAGCAGGTGCCACACCTCGATAAGGCCGGCCAACGTCAACACGGCCAGTAGCAGGGACTGTGCCATGAAAAGCACCTGAGTGGCGGTAATGATCCGGAACTTATTGTAGCGGTCGCTAAGCACCCCGGCAAAGGGCGTCAGCACGAGACTCGGGATCTGGTTGGCAAAAGCGAGGGTCGTAAGCAGCAGCACCGATCCCGTCAGGCGGTAAACCAGCCAGCTCATGGCGACATACTGTATCCACGAACCGCTTAGCGAGATGCACTGGCCCAGGAAGTACAGCCGGAAATTGCGTGTTCGGAGCGAAGAAAAAATATTCAGGAACCCCCTGAAATTAGTGGGTATAAGCTCCCGCAACTCGATCCTGCTCCACGAAAAATATTTACCCGGCTTCATCATATTAGGGACAAAGATACAAAGAAACTGCCAAAACCAGTCGCGCATTAAGAGCCTGTCTAAGAAACCGCTTTATTTCCTGCGAAAAATATCCTAAGCTCTTCCGGACCGCTTTTCGCGTGAAAATCTCGTTACATAGAACACCGCTATACGCCTCTATTTTCACACGAAAATCGATCCCGGAATCTACCGGAACCCCCGTTGTGCATTTAAGAAATATGAATCGTTGATTTTGCAACGGTCACATCACCGGCTTTGCCACGCAAAGCTGTCGGCCCGCAGCCACCCGGCGCGGAGGGCCGATAAAATCGCCTCCGGCTCATTATCCGCACTCCGCTGGCTGCAATCCGACTCACAAATCCCGGCAAACAGCTAATAACATGAGCATTACACTCAGCAGACCTCCGTATTCTAAATGCGCAACGGGGTTCTAAAAATAATTCGCAACTATTTTCCACATAAGAATTAGACAAATTCTAAGGGTTATTGTACGTTCTGAAATCCCGGGAACTGTTATTCAAAATTTTTACGGGTTTAGCGGGCGCATAGCGGCAGGCTATGTAACGGGCACGGCGTGTAACAGCAACCGGAAGAGCCAGTGAAAATTTTGAAGAGTAATTTTTAAACAATTTCAAAAATAAATTGTATCTTTGTTGATTGATTTGTTGATCAAAATCTAATGCGATGGATATTTTATCAGGTATAATAAAGTTGTTCTTCGGGACAAAAAGCGACAAAGACCGCAAAGAAATAGAGCCCTATGTCGAGAAGATAAAGGCCGTGTACCCCTCCATAGAGGCACTGTCGAACGACGGCCTGCGCGAACGCACCTCGGCTCTGAGGGCTGCCATTGCAGGATATATAGCCTCTGACGAGGCACGGATAGTGGAACTGAAGACAGAACTGGAACTGTCAGGGACATCGCTCGAAGCGAAAGAGGAAATATCGCACGAAATCGACAAACTGCTCAAGACTATAGACGAAAAAATCGAAGAGAAGTTGCTTGAGGTGCTGCCGGAAGCCTTTGCGATAATGAAAGACACGGCACGCCGTTTCAAGGAGAACCAATACGTGGCCGTGACGGCCTCTGATTTCGACCGCAACCTTGCCACAAAACACGATTTTATCGAGATAAAGGATGACCAGGCCGTATACAACAACTCGTGGACGGCAGGGGGCAATTTAGTAACGTGGGACATGGTGCATTACGACTGCCAACTCTTCGGCGGGGTGGTATTGCACCTTGGCAAGATAGCCGAGATGGCGACAGGTGAAGGTAAAACGCTGGTAGCAACGCTGCCCGTATTCCTTAACGCATTGGCTGGCAAGGGAGTGCATGTGGTGACGGTGAACGATTACCTGGCACGGCGAGACTGTGAGTGGATGGGCCCGATGTACCAGTTCCACGGCCTGAGCGTCGATTGCATCGACCGTCACCAGCCCAACTCCGAGGCGAGGAGAAAAGCCTACATGGCCGATATCACCTTCGGGACAAACAATGAATATGGCTTCGATTACCTCCGCGACAACATGTCGATATCGAGCGAGGACCTCGTGCAGCGCAAACACCACTACGCCATCGTCGACGAGGTCGACTCGGTGTTGATCGACGATGCGCGCACCCCCCTGATCATATCGGGCCCCGTGCCGAAGGGCGACGACCAGATGTTCGAGCAGTACCGTCCGTATGTCGAAAACCTTTTCAGCATGCAGCGCTCGCTGGTGACGCAACTGCTGGCCGATGCAAAAAGGCTCATAGGCGAGGGAAAGACCGAAGAGGGCGGAGTGCTGTTATACCGTGCCCACAAGGGGCTACCCAAGTATAAGCCGTTGATCAAGTTTCTCAGCGAACAGGGGGTGAAAGCCCTGATGCTCAAGACTGAGAACACCTATATGCAGGACAACAACCGCCGCATGCCGGAGATCGTCGACGACCTCTATTTCGTGATCGACGAGAGGCTCAACTCCGTCGAACTGATGGATAAGGGGCACGAGTTGCTGTCGAGAAACGTGGGCGAGGACGGATTCTTCGTGCTACCCGACATAGGGGCCACGGTGGCCGAACTCGAACGCCAGGGATTGAGCGCCGAGGAGAAAGCCGCGAAAAAAGACGAGGTGATCAACGACTACGCCCTAAAGTCGGAGAGGGTGCACACGGTCAACCAGTTGTTGAAAGCCTACAGCATGTTCGAGAAAGATGTAGAATATGTGGTGATGGACAACAAGGTGAAGATCGTCGACGAGCAGACGGGGCGTATCCTCGAGGGACGCCGTTACTCCGACGGTCTGCATCAGGCCATCGAAGCCAAAGAAAGGGTGACGGTCGAGGCGGCGACGCAGACCTTTGCCACGGTGACGTTGCAGAACTACTTCAGGATGTACCACAAACTGGCGGGTATGACCGGTACGGCCGAAACCGAAGCCAGCGAGTTCTGGAGCATCTACAAGCTCGATGTGGTGGTGATCCCGACGAACCGCCCGGTGATCCGCGACGACCGCGACGACCTTATATATAAGACAAAACGCGAGAAATACAACGCCGTTATCGATGAAATAGCCGCATTGGTCGACGCCGGGCGCCCGGTGCTGGTGGGTACTACGTCGGTGGAGATATCCGAGCTGTTGAGCCGCATGTTGAAACTGCGCGGGCTTAAGCATAACGTACTCAACGCCAAGCACCACCAGCAGGAGGCGCAGATAGTGGCCGAAGCGGGCCGGAGCGGCCAGGTCACCATTGCCACCAACATGGCGGGCCGCGGTACGGACATAAAGCTGACGCCGGAGGTTAAGTCGGCGGGAGGATTGGCCATAATAGGTACCGAACGCCACGAGTCGCGCCGTGTCGACCGACAGTTGCGGGGACGCGCCGGACGCCAGGGGGACCCGGGATCGTCGCAGTTCTACGTCTCGCTCGAAGATGAGTTGATGCGTCTGTTCGGATCGGAACGCATCGCCGGACTGATGGACCGCATGGGCCTCAAGGAGGGCGAGGTGATCCAGGCCGGAATGATGTCGAAGGCTATAGAGAGGGCGCAACGGAAAGTCGAGGAGAACAACTTCGGGATCCGTAAACGGTTGCTGGAATACGACGATGTGATGAACTCGCAACGCGAGGTGATATACACCCGCCGCCGCCATGCGCTCTATGGCGAACGGGTGGAGATAGACCTCAACAACATAATACTCGACTTCGCGGAGACGTTCGCGGAGAACAACTCCGACGTGGAGTTCGAGGACTTCTCAATCGAACTGATCCGCGAGGTGGCCGTGCAGCCGTCGTTCGACGAGCAGGAGTTCAAAGACGCTTCGAAAGAGAGGTTGGCCGGACTCATCGCCGCAGACCTGCAGGCAGCTTATACCCGCCGGGCGCAACTGGCTGCAACGACCGCTTCGCCGGTCGTAAGGAAAGTCTACGAGGAACAGGGCGACCGCTACGAAAGCATGTACATCCCGGTCACAGACGGCAAACGTGCCTATAACGTACCTGTGGAGTTGAAAAAATGCTACACGAACGACTGCGCCGAGATATATAAAGTATTCAGCAAGATAGTAATGCTGACTACGATAGACGACAACTGGCGCGAGCACCTGCGCGAAATGGACGACCTGAGGCAAAGCGTGCAGAACGCCACGTACGAACAGAAGGACCCGCTGCTGATCTATAAGTTCGAGTCGTTCGAGTTGTTCAGCAAGATGCTGGACAAGATTAACCGCGAGGTGCTGACGATTCTCAACAAGGGATTCATTCCGGTGCGCGACGGGGCTCCGCAACAGCAACAGCAGCAACGTCAGCGCCAGCAGGTGGATATGAACAAGTTGCAAACCTCACGCATGGATGCGGCACGTGCCGCCGGATCGGGCGAGAAAAGCAAGCCAGCGCCGGTGCATATCGAAAAACGCGTGGGCCGCAATGATCCCTGCCCGTGCGGCAGCGGCAAGAAATACAAACAGTGTCACGGCCGCGAATCATAAGTTCGGCCCGGGGGACAGCAGTAGCTGAACAACACCTCGTTAGCATCTGGCCGGCCCGGGGATAGTGTTTCGGGATCATGGCATCAGCCACATGAAACAGGGCTGCGGGAAAGTGAAATGCAAGGAGCAAAATGCGGACCGCGGGGGCCAGTGGTATAGTTCGCAACGCGAGGAGTAGACCTGGAGCGAGGAGCGGCAAGGCTGGCAGGCTACGGATAGTGATATGCAGACTGCGAGCGCCAAAGTGGCAGGTAAGCGGCGTAGAGGCGAGGAGTGGACCTAAGGCTGGGAACGGCAAGGCAGCAGACTACGGATAGTGAGATGCAGGTAGCAGGCACCAAAGTGGCAGGCGCGGCACAGCGGCGAGGAGGGACCTAAGGCGGGGAGCGGCAAGGTTAAGGCTACAGTTTACCGGTAGTGAGGTGCGGTTTCCATGGGAACCAAAGCGGTATCTGGTTTCACCGCTCAGAGCAGCAACGGTTGGCCCGCTGGCCGCTGGCGGATGTGCCGGGATAAATACCTTGATACTCATATTTACACGTCGAGTCCGAAATGATCGTAATCATTTCGGACTCGACGTTTTATTTCAACCCGCTCTACCCCATTGCCCGTTTTCGTTATTGTTATTCGCTTATCCCGTCGCAACCACTGCGTGACTGAGTGCGCCCCCGGCCGAAAGAATCACAATCACCACGGATAGCCCGGGTTGTTAGAGAGCCTCCAATAAAAATTTTAAGAGTTTGTCTAATTTTCCCGATGAAAATAGTTGCGAATTATTTTCAGGGCTATACTATGGCAGGGCGCATTATGACCCTCGTCCGGCAACGCGCATCCTACACAGGGCCAAGGGCCGCCGGACAAAACACGATTCGTACTTCCACCCTGTTCCAGATAAAGCAACAACAAGATGCGATACATCCTGCGGACGCGAGTTCCGGGTAAAGCAATGACGGAAGATGCGATGCATCTTGCGGGTCGGCATAATTACAATGCAGTTTATGTGGGCCGCGCTATGGCCTACGACACCATACATGCGCCCTGTCCGGCAGAAAGTACCGGACAGGGCGCATGTATCTTACAGGGTAACACCCGGCATCCTGTCGTGCGGCCGAAACGACACTCCTACTTCAGGACGCCCTTCGATGCCATGTATTCGGCTATCTGGATCGCATTGAGGGCCGCTCCTTTACGAATTTGATCGCTGACACACCAAAAGGTCAATCCATTGGGATTGGAGATATCGCTACGGATACGTCCCACGAAAACAGGGTCCTTGCCAGCCACGAAAAGCGGCATCGGATAGTTCTTCGACGCAGGATCGTCAACCAGCACAACCCCATCGGCGGTGGCGAACGCACGACGAGCCCCGTCGACACTCACCGGACACTCGGTCTCGATCCACACACTCTCGGAATGGGCACGCATCACAGGCACACGCACACACGTCGCGCTGACGGCAATATCGGAGTGCATGATCTTGCGCGTTTCGTGATACATCTTCATCTCTTCCTTAGTATAACCGTTGTCGGTGAATACATCCACATGAGGTATCACATTGAATGCCAGCTGGTAGGCAAATTTTTCCACCGTCGGAACATTCCCTCCGGCAATCTGTGCATGTTGCGTCTCCAATTCCTTCATGGCGGCGGCACCCGCGCCGCTCGCCGACTGGTATGACGACACATGTACGCGGCGGATATGCGACAGGCGTTCTATGGCATTGAGCGCCACGACCATCTGTATAGTAGTGCAGTTAGGATTGGCAATAACCCCTCGCGGAGCCGCAAGGGCATCGTCGCCGTTAACCTCAGGCACAACCAACGGCACGTCGTCATCCATGCGGAAGGCGCTCGAATTGTCGATCATAACCGCACCGTGCCGGGTGATCGTCTTCTCGAACTCCTTCGAGGTCGATGCTCCGGCCGACACGAACGCCACATCCACTCCACGGAAATCATCGTTGCAGGCCAGCAGTTTAACCTCGATATCCCGACCCGCGAACCGGTATTTACGCCCGGCACTCCGATCCGACCCGAACAACAACAATTCGTCGACCGGAAAATTACGCTCCTCCAAAAGGGCCAGCAACTCCTGCCCCACGGCGCCACTGACGCCGACAATAGCTACTTTCATTTATTAACTCATTAATGTTATACGACTTGTGTTCTACCTGCACTCCCTCTGCTTTAACTGCCGCTTTTTGCAACCGAACCAACCGTAAGGCTGGTGAACTCACCGACCGGAGTCCGCAGTCAGTCCGAAGGGCTGGGGCGGGACTAACTGCAGGGAGGTAACAAACGGCACCAAAAATCTTAAGAATATCAAGAGGCGCGATGCGTCAGTTGAAAAACTCGTCCTCCTCGATTATACCGTCCGAGGCCGCATCGCTGTCGTCGTCGCTCGAACAGTCGTAGACCACGCCGCCCAGCGGCGGGACGAACCTGTCGGCCTGCGTTATGCCTAAAGCCGGATTGGCATATACCTTCTCCATGAACTTCGCAAAAATAGGCAACGCCATCACACCCCCTTCGGCACGCGAAAAAAGGTGGACGCTACGATCCTCTCCGCCGACCCACGCTCCGGCGACCAGTTTGGGCATAACGCCGATGAACCATGCGTCGGAGTTGTTCTGCGAGGTACCGGTTTTGCCGCCCATCTCGGCCGTGAACTTATACACCCAGCGTAACTTTCCCGCCGTACCGTGGTCGACGACGTTGCGCATCATCCCCAGCATCGTGTAGGCCGTCTGTTCGCTGATCGCATCCGACGAATTCGACGGGAAGGTGGCCAGCAGGTTTCCGTGCCGGTCCTCGATACGGGTCACGAACATCGGCTTGGTGTACACACCCCGGTTCGCATACGACGTGTAGGCGGCCACCATTTCGCACAGCGACACGTCGGGAGTCCCCAGGCACAGCGCGTATACAGGGTCTATATAGCTCGTAATGCCCAACTTATGAATAAAATCGGCTACCGCCGAAGGCTGCTTGGCCTGCTTCATAATCCAGGCCGAATAGTTGTTGCGGCTCAGTGCAAGGCCCCATCGCAGCGGATGAGGCACACCGTCGTATACCACGTTCCCCGCCTCCTTGGGCTGCCAGGCGTCACCCGTCTCGGTCTCGATGGCGTATTGCAGGTTGGGCACCATCGTGCACGGCGTGAAACCCAGGTGCTCAATGGCGAAGGTATAGATGAAAGGCTTCACCGTCGAACCTATCTGACGCTTGCCCTGACGCACCATATCATACTTGAAATAGCGGAAGTTGGGCCCTCCGACGTAGGCTTTCACCCCACCCGTAGACGGATCCATGGCCATGAACGACGAACGCATCACACGCTTGTGGTGCAGGATCGAGTCGCGAGGGGTCATCAGCGTATCTATTTCTCCTTTGTATGTAAAAATACGCATCGGTACCGCAGTGTTGAACTTCCGGTCGATCTCCTGCTCCGACGCCCCCTCGCTGCGCAACTGGCGGTAACGGTCGGTATACCGCATGGCGTTGCGGACGATCTTGTCGGCATCCTCCTTATTCACTCCGTTGAACAACACCCTGGTCCGTTTATATTGGGCCTCCATTGCGGGTTGCACCTCCTGCTTCATTTGTTCCAGCAATGCCGCCTCGGCATAACGCTGCATGTCGGCGTTTATCGTCGTGTAAATCTTAAGGCCGTCACGGTAGATATTATAGGCTGACCCGTCGGGCTTGGTATTCTTGGTACACCACCCATAGAGCGGATTCTCCTGCCACTCCCTCAAGTCCTGCTCATAGTCCCAGTCACTGGAGAACTGCGAACGCGAAGGACGGTCGGCGGTCATTATCAGGCGCAGCATCTCGCGAAAATAGGTTCCGCTGCCCTCATTATGGGATATAGGCTTGTAATTCAATTTTATAGGCTTAGCCTTCAGCGAGTCGCACTGCGTACGCGACAGTGCCCCATTGCTGTGCATGCGGTCGAGCACCACGTTTCGCCGCCACAGGGCCCTGTCGGGATTGCGCACCGGGCTGTAGCGCGTAGGGGCGTTGACTACCCCCACCAGCATAGCCGACTCCTCGGGCGATAGTTCCGCAGGAGTCTTTCCGAAAAAAGTGTGGGCCGCCGACTTGATGCCATAGGCGTTGCTACCGTAGGGTACCGTGTTGAGGTACATGGCGATGATCTCCTCCTTCGTGTAGTTGTACTCCAGTTTCACAGCCACTATCCACTCTTTCAATTTGGCCGTGACCAACTTAGCGCCCTTCGACACAGGATTGGAGTAGATCGACGTATCGCGCGGGAAGAGGTTCTTGGCCACTTGCTGGGTGATGGTGCTGCCCCCGCCCTGGTCGCGGTTGCCCAAGGCCACTGTCTTCACCGCCACGCGCAGCAACGAGATGAAGTCGATGCCCGAATGGGAGTAAAAACGCGAGTCTTCGGTCGACACCAGCGCATCGACAAGGCTCGGCGACAGTTCGTTATAGTCTACAAAGGAGCGGTTCTGCACAAAGAAAGACCCTATCATCTCCCCGTCCTCGGAGTATATCTCGGTGGCGATATTGCTCTTCGGGTTCTCCAACTCCTCAAACGACGGCAACTTGCCGAATACCCCCAGCGCCGCCAGCAACAACATGAGCAGCAGAATTACGAACGGAGCGATAACTATCCTCCAAAACCATCGCAACGTGCGCGGTTCCTTCAACTTATCCTTGATCTTACGGGTCTTCATCGTATAGTGTAAGTAGTTTTTGCTCTTCCCTTTGCGGACACACAGCATCTCCTGTCATTACTTTACTCCGACTGCCGCTTTTTATAAAAAGCGGCACCAAAAATTTCCGGGAAGTGCTCACGCACTTCTTCATAGGCAGCCTTCATCAATAAATTCATATCAGAAAAGACTCGATACGTCCGGCAGGTTTGCCCTGCGGGCTACGGTGAGCGAGAACGACGGGTGATTAACAAACAAAAAACATGTTTGCATCACCCTTCGTTCTCACTCGCCGCTACCTCCCGTAGGAGGTAGCAAACCTGCCTTTTGCCTCATCCCTTTTCCCGCCCCAATTATCCTGCGCCACCTATTTCCATTTGCGATCCTCATCCCGGCGGTGTCCTGTGATCCGGTTCCAATATCTCAGCAAGGTCGGATCAAGAGACACAGTCCGTCCGGCAGACCCGGCTCCAAGCAAAGTAATATCAAAAGACGCAATGCGTCCGTCACACCAGCGCCAGTTTCAGCACCTCGTCGATAGTGCGCACGTAGTGGAACGTGAGCCCCTCGACGTAGTCGGGTTTGATCTCCGATATATCCTTGCGGTTCTCCTCGCAGAGTATCAACTCGGAGATACCCGCACGCTTCGCGGCCAGTATCTTCTCCTTGATCCCGCCCACTGGCAGCACCCTCCCGCGCAGCGTGGTCTCGCCCGTCATCGCGATGCGCTCCCTGACCTTGCGCCCTGTAAATGTAGACACCAGCGACGTGACCATCGTGATGCCGGCGCTCGGGCCGTCCTTCGGAATCGCTCCCTCGGGAACGTGTATATGCACGTTGCGGGTCTCGAATTGCTGGCTGTCGATGCCCAACTCAGCACCGTGAGACTTAACCCACTGCAAGGCTATGGTCGCCGACTCCTTCATCACGTCGCCAAGGTTGCCCGTAAGGCTCAGGTGACCCTTGCCCGGCGAGAGGCTCGACTCGACATAAAGTATGTCGCCGCCCACCTCGGTCCACGCCAGACCCGTCACCACACCGGCCATGCCGTCCAATTCGTAGCGGTCGTTAATGTACTTGGGCACGCCCAGTATCTTCTCCACATCGGCCACCGAGATTTCGGGATCGAACGTCTCGCCGAAACCGATGTTCTTGGCCCTGTAGCGCGCTATCTTGGCCAGGTGTTTGTCCAGGGTGCGGACTCCCGACTCGCGGGTATATCCGGCTATGATCTTCTCCACCGCCTGTTTCGACATTTTCAACGACTTGGCAGGGATTCCGTGTGCCTCCAACTGCTTGGGCAGCAGGTGGTGCAACGCTATCTCGATCTTATCCTCAAGGATGTAACCGGCGATGTTGATCATCTCCATACGGTCCCTCAGCGCCGGGTTGATGTTGGCGATGTTGTTGGCCGTGGCGATGAACAACACCTTCGACAGGTCGTACTCCATGTCGAGATAGTTGTCATGGAAGGTGGTATTCTGTTCCGGATCGAGCACTTCGAGCAGCGCCGACGACGGGTCGCCGTGGTTGCTGACGCTCACCTTATCGACCTCGTCGAGTATTATTACCGGGTTCGACGATCCGCAGCGTTTGATAGTCTGTATGATACGCCCCGGCATAGCCCCTATGTAGGTGCGCCTGTGACCGCGTATCTCGGCCTCGTCGTGGAGCCCTCCCAGCGAGATGCGCCCGAACTTACGTTTAAGCGATTCTGCCACCGACTTGCCCAGCGATGTTTTGCCCACTCCCGGAGGCCCGTAAAGGCACAGGATCGGCGACTTGAGGTCGCCCTTTAGCTTAATCACCGCCAGATGCTCCAGAATACGTTCCTTAACCTCCTCCAGCCCGAAATGATCGCTGTCCAGGCGCTTGCGGGCGCGGTTCAGGTCGAGGTTGTCTTTCGTGTATTCATTCCACGGAAGATCGAGCATCAACTGCAAATAGTTGATCTGCACCGAATACTCCGCAACGGCAGGGTTGAGGCGTTCGAGTTTTGATACCTCCTTCTCAAACAACTCCGCCGTCTCCTTACTCCACTTCTTCTTCCCGGCGCGTTCGCGCAACTCGGCTATCTCTCCATCCGTGGAATCGCCACCGAGTTCGTCCTGCAACGTCCTTATCTGCTGCTGGATATAGTACTCCCTCTGCTGTTGGTCGATCTCCTGCTTAACCTTGCTCTGAATCTCGCTCTTCAACTCGGCCAGTTGCTGCTGGCGCACCAGTATCTCGAGCAGCCTGCGGGCACGCGCCAACAATCCCGGAGCCTCCAGAAGCCTCTGGCGGTCGGAATCCGGAAGGTCGATATTCGAACAGATGAAGTTTATTATTCCGCGCTTGCTGTCTATATTTTTGATCGCGAACGACGCCTCCTTGGGCATGTCGGGCGAAGTGTTGATGATCGTTATCGCCACATCGCGTATCGAGTCGACCAGCGCGCCGAACTCCACGTTATCGTTGTCGGGAGCCGTGTCCTTCAACACCGTAACTTCGGCCTTGAAATAGGGCTCCGACGAAATCATATTGCGTATCTCCACCTTTTCCGTACCGTGAAGAATCACCGTAAGATTGCCGTTGGGCATCTCCAGTATCTTCAGGATGCGCGCTGCCGTACCCACATGGTAAAGGTCGTCGGGGCCGGGATGTTCGACCTCCGAATCGCGCTGCAGAACCGCTCCGAGCATGCCGTCGCCACTCTCGACCTCGCGTATAAGGCGCATCGAGCGCTCGCGGCCGATGGTTATCGGGGTTATCGAACCCGGAAAAAGCACCGAACTGCGAAGCGTCAGAATCGGCAGTACAGACGGAATAACAACATCCTCGCCCGGCTCGTCGTCGCCGGTAACTATCGGGATGACATGGTGTTTCCCCTCCACGATATCGGCTATTCCGGCGTATTCCTCAAATTCTTTATTATGTTTTTTACTCATAATCTGTTTGTCCAAAAATATTTTACAAAGATACAAATTTTTTCGCTATAAATTATAGCATAACGCGTCAGGCAAGCTCCCTTTAAGTAGCACCCGCAGGTAGCACAATAACCGGATGCAGGCAAAGCGGGAGGGTATCATAGCCGATGACTGCAAATTTAGAGCCGCTCTGATTCCCGGGTTGGGGGATCGGGCAAATTCCCGAGCCACGCACAGGGTTTCGTCACGGCAACGACAATGTCGCGTGCAAAATGATATTTCAGGCAGGCACACTCCTTTCAATTACACCCGCATTAAGAAAACGTCGGGCCACACAGAATATTTTACACCCGCCCGGACTTAAGGCAGAAAACGCGTCCCGAGACAGAGTCGTTACACCTATATAAAAAGCGATCCAGGCGAGAATACGCCTGAATCGCCTTTGGAAAATCAATATACCCTATAACCAATTGGACATTAAAGCACTATCTTATGTCGCATTAACACACTGATAATCAATAACATTATTCACAGGAACCTATCCGGAGCCAGCCCTTTGACGAGGTGTTGCAGCAAAACACAGCCAAGAAGCGCGATACATCTTCGAGGCAAGGCAGCGTCAAAAGGCGCGATGCGTCCGGCGCTCCGTTATACCACGCCCTGGGCAAGCATGGCGTTGGCTACCTTGATGAAGCCCGCGATATTGGCGCCTTTTACATAATTTATATACCCGTCGGGCATCGTACCGTATTTCACGCAAGCGTCGTGGATGTCGCCCATGATGCGGTGCAGGCGCTCGTCGACTTCAGCCGGGGTCCACTTAAGGCGCATCGAATTCTGCGTCATTTCAAGGCCCGATGTAGCCACCCCGCCCGCATTCGACGCTTTGCCGGGAGCGTAAAGCAATTTATGTTGCTGGAAAAGGGCTATGGCTTCGGGCGTCGAAGGCATATTGGCCCCCTCCGCCACACATGTACAGCCGTTGGCTATCAGCGTGGCGGCCTCCTCGCCGTTAAGCTCGTTTTGTGTGGCACAGGGCATTGCGATGTCGCACTTTACACCCCACGGGCGCTGGCCGTCATAGTATTTGGCTGAAGGGTAGCGGTCGGCATACTCTTTTATACGCCCGCGGAATATATTTTTAAGCTCCATCACATACTCCAGTTTCTCGGCGTCGATGCCGTCGGGATCATGTATGAACCCGTTGGAGTCGGACAGCGTCACCACTTTGGCTCCCAACTGGGTGGACTTCTCCACGGCGTACTGGGCCACGTTGCCCGATCCGGAGATGACCACCGTTTTACCCGCGAAACTGTCGCCGCGCGTGGCGAGCATGTTTTGCGCGAAATAACAGGTGCCGTATCCGGTCGCTTCGGGGCGCAGGGGACTGCCGCCCCAACCGAGCCCCTTGCCGGTGAAAGTACCGGTGAATTCGTTGCGCAGGCGTTTGTACTGGCCGTACATGAACCCGATCTCGCGCCCTCCAACACCTATGTCGCCCGCCGGAACGTCGGTGTCGGCACCTATGTGCCGTTGCAACTCGGTGATGAAACTCTGGCAGAATTTCATCACTTCGTTATCCGACTTCCCCTTAGGATTGAAGTCGGAGCCGCCCTTGCCGCCGCCCATGGGGAGCGTCGTCAGGCTGTTCTTGAACACCTGTTCGAAAGCCAGGAACTTGAGGATGCTGAGGTTGACGCTGGCGTGGAAACGTATGCCTCCCTTGTAGGGACCTATCGCACTGTTCATCTGCACCCGGTAACCACGGTTGATCTCAACCTCGCCGCGGTCGTTGAGCCACGGCACGCGGAACATCACCACCCGCTCCGGCTCGGCGATACGTTCGAGCACCTTCATCCTCATCAGCTGCGGATTCTCTATAATATACGAGGCCACACTTTCGGCCACCTCATGCACTGCCTGGTGAAACTCTTTCTCTCCCGGATTTTTTACCACTATCGAGGCCATGAACTCCTCGACATACTTACGCACCTCGTTTTCCATAACTTTGTTTGGTTTAGCGATTTATCGATGCTGGTCGCCGGTCTGCGCCATCCTGCGCCGCTCCGGCTTCCCATCATCCGCCTGCAAAGATACACAATGCCGCCGCGCGAGGCAACTTTTCCGTGCCGCGCCGATGCCACCATAGCCCGCCCGCAGGGCCGCCCGCCTCCGTTTGGTTTCCGATATCACTTTTTTTGCCCCCTGACACAACAATCGGCAACCGAAATACCCCTTCGAGCCTGCCGATTGTTAGTTTTAAGTTTTTGTTAAAAAATCCCGCTGTTCCGTCCAATGATAAAACCTTGCCCGTCCGCAGGCCCCAATCGCAGCGCGCATACAATATTTCGCCGGAAATATTTTTTATTTCGCCGGGAATTTCGTACCTTTGCAGCCCCCTTTATTGTGGGGAGTTGGATCGAAGGGCAACCCCGTGAGGGCAAACCCTGCAAGTATTAATAATTTAAACGTAAAACAAGTGGAGTCACTAAGCTACAAGACAATCTCCCTGAACGCAGCGACCGTATCCAAAGATTGGGTGCTGATCGACGCCAACGGCGAGGTGGTGGGACGCCTTGCATCGCAGATCGCCAAGATACTGCGCGGCAAGAACAAGCCGGGCTTTACTCCCCATGTCGATTGCGGCGATAATGTTATCGTTATCAACGCCGACAAGGTGAAATTCTCCGGCAAGAAGTTGACCGACAAGGTCTACGTACGACACACAGGCTACCCGGGCGGACAACGCTTCGCTACGCCTGACGAGCTCCTGAAAAGGAAGCCCGAAGCTATTGTTCAGATGGCAGTGAAGGGTATGATGCCCCGCACGAGGCTCAGCGCCGCCGTCATGAAGAACCTCAAGGTTTACGCGGGTTCGGAGCATCCCCATGCTGCGCAGAACCCCAAGCAGATCAAACTTAACGAAATCAAGTAATGAGTATGGAAGTGGTAAACACCGTCGGACGCAGAAAGGCCGCTGTAGCGCGCGTTTACGTGAAACCCGGCAAAGGTAACATTACGATCAACCACAAGCCACTGGAAACCTATTTCCCGCTTGAGATCTTCCAGTATGTCGTCAAACAGCCTCTTTTGGTGCTTAATGCAACCGAGAGCTACGACATCACGATCAATCTCGACGGCGGCGGAATCAAGGGCCAGGCCGAAGCGGCCCGCTTGGGCATTGCGCGTGCTCTCTGCGAAATCGACGCAGAGTTGCGCCCCACGCTGAAGAAGAATGGCTTTCTGACACGCGACCCGCGTGAGGTTGAACGTAAGAAACCTGGGCAGCCCGGAGCACGCAAGCGCTTCCAGTTCAGCAAGCGTTAACAGGCCCCCTGTTCCTTCCGGAGCACAGGCGAGGATACAAATATGCCGGACTGCGGCCCGAAAGGCCGTACTACCTGCAGATTGCCCGCCTGCGGAAAACCGCCGGGACTGTCGAGGACACTACCCGATTGCGGTTGATGTAAAGAGAATTAAAATTAAGAAAGTTACATTACTCGAAAAATGTCAAGAACAGATTTTAATCAGCTATTGGAGGCCGGTGTACACTTCGGCCACCTCAAGAGAAAATGGAATCCCAAAATGGCTCCCTATATCTTTATGGAGAAGAACGGGATCCACATCATCGACCTTCACAAAACCGTTGTGAAACTCGATGAAGCCTCAGCAGCCCTGAAGCAGATCGTGAAGAGCGGACGCCGCGTGCTGTTCGTAGCCACGAAAAAGCAAGCCAAGGATGTTGTGGCAGAGCTGGTCGCTCCTGTAAATATGCCATACGTCACAGAACGTTGGCCGGGCGGCATGCTTACCAACTTCCCCACGATACGTAAAGCCGTTAAGAAGATGGCGACCATCGACAAGATGACCACCGACGGCACTTACGACAATTTTTCAAAGAGGGAGAAACTCCAGATCAGCCGCCAGAGGGCTAAATTGGAGAAGAACCTCGGTTCGATATCCGACCTTACCCGCCTTCCCGCAGCGCTTTTCGTTGTGGACGTGCAGAAAGAGTCCAACGCGGTGAAAGAGGCCAAGAGGCTTAATATCCCCGTCTTTGCAATGGTAGATACTTGTTGCGATCCAACCGACATTGATTACGTTATACCTGCAAACGACGACGCCACGAAGTCTATCGCGTTGATTCTCGAAGTTGTGACCAAGGCTATTGCCGAGGGCCTCACGGAGCGCAAACTCGAAAAGGAGAAGGAAGCCGACGAGGCTCCCGCCCACGAAGAGAAGGATGCAAGGCCGCGCACCAAAAGGGCTGTGAAAGCCGATCAGGGCGAAGGACGTGCTCCCAAGGCTGTGAAAGTCGAAGAGACCGCAGAGCCTGCTACGGAAGCTGCTGCTACGGCTGAAGAATAAAAAATTACGAAAGGTGATTTAGAAACTGTTTAGATTTTATTTTCAAAAAAATATTACGGGCAGTTTCGGGATGATTTTTTTGCGCCGCACGAGGCGCATAGCGGTGCTCTGTGTAACGAGTGTGGCGCAAAAAAGCGCCCGTAAGAGTCCGTAAGAATTTTGATGAATAAAGTTTAAACAGTTTCTTAATATGGAAATCAAAGCAACAGATGTTGCCACTCTGCGCAAGATGACCGGAGCGGGCATGATGGATTGCAAAAATGCGCTTATCGAGGCGGAAGGTGATTTTGGCCGCGCCCAGGAGATCATTCGCGAAAAAGGCAAAATGATAGCCAACAAGCGTGCAGACCGTACTGCTACCGAGGGTGTTGTGGTGGCAAAGATCGTAGGTCAGAAGGCTTACCTGCTTTGCCTGGCCTGCGAAACCGACTTCGTTGCGAAGAACGCTGAGTTCTCGGCAACGGCCAACGCCATGCTGGATGTTGCGGTAGCCAATGATGTGGCCGACCTCGATGCACTTATGGCGACCAAAGCCGGAGGGCAGACTGTGGCTGAAATGGTTACCGACAAGTCGGGCCAGACTGGCGAGAAGGTAGAGATACCTTTTTATGCCCGCATAGAAGCTCCGTTGTGTGCAGCCTATGTTCATATCAACCATAAATTGGGGACTATCGTAGGCTTCAACATGGAAGTTCCGGCAGAAGTTGCCAAGGATGTGGCTATGCAGGCTGCGGCTATGGCTCCGGTGTCGATCAGCGAGGCCGATTGTCCGGCAGATGTTATCGAAAAGGAGCGCCAGATCGGTCGCGAGCAGGCTCGCCTGGAAGGCAAACCGGAGGCCATGCTCGACAAAATCGCAGAAGGCAAAGTCCGTAAGTTCCTACAGGAAAGCACATTGTTGAACCAGGCTTTGGTTAAGAACAACAAGCTCACTGTGGACCAGTATATCCGTGCCGCGGTTAAAGACGCTACAGTAGTGGCTTACAAACGTTTCTCGTTGAACGACTAAGTTCAGCGGAGCAACCTACCGTCTCCCCCTGAGGGAAGACCATTATGATACAGGGCGCCAATAAATTGGCGCCCTGTATTGTTATACCTCCTTTATCTTACTTATAGACTGGTCTTACTGTCGCACTTCTTCGCTCATCAAGAAGTTTTTATGCCAGTTATTTCACAATATTCCGTGTAACATCCTGGCCGAACGACCTGTTAGCCAGGCGGCGGTCTCGCGGGCGGTATGTTCCGTCTTCCATTTCGCGCATGACGACACTGGTAAATAGCCGCATCATCTTCGACTCCTGCGACTCATCGGCGTAGAACGACGACCATGCATAGTCGTAAAGTTCCTGCAGCCGGTCGGCAGACATCTGCCGCGGGTGGAAGACGACCTGTCCGGCATTGTAGTGATCCCAGTCGAAGTCGAATATGCGTCCCTCGCGCAACAGGTCGTCATAGCCCTTGGTGTGGGGAAAAGGAGTCATGACGGTAAACTCAGCCAGGTCGAGGTCGATGTCAAGCAGGAAATCTATGAGGCGTTTGATATCGTCTTCCGACTGGTTGTCGAGTCCGAGCAGGATGGTGCCTTCGACTCCTATGCCATAGTCGTGATAACGTTTGATGCGCTCACGGATGTAATCCGAGGTATCGTAAACAGCCTGGTAGACATACCACGCCCCGGCCTGTGCCGCCAGGTCGAGCACCTTGGGATCGTCTTCTATCGTGTGGCTGATCCACTTCTTTTTGAACGGGATCATTTCGCGGAAGAGCTCCATCTCCCATTCCTTGTTCTGTGCCAGCGAGTTGTCGACTATAAACAGGCGATTGTTGTCTATCGAGGAGAGTTCCTCCACCACCTTGTCTATCGGCCGGGGACGGAACACCCGTCCACCCAGGTAAGAAACCGCACAAGGGTAACAACTGAACCGGCACCCGCGCGAGGCATGGAACAGGTCGACCATCTGCACCCCCTTGTGATTATAAAGCTCGCGTTTGTAGAGGTCGCGGCGGGCGGGTCCCACCGACTCTATAGGCGGGTGGTTTCCCATATAGTTATACACCTGTTTGAGTGCTCCCCTCCTTAAATCCGCAATAACAGCCTCCATGCGTCCTTCGGCCTCGCCCAGAAATATCGAATCGGCATGTTTCATCGTCTCCTCGGCGTGGAGCATCGTCGATATTCCACCGAACATCACCTGTTTGCCGCGCCCGCGGAATTCGTCGGCGATCTGCCACCCTCGTTTGACCTGGGTGCTGATCATCATGGATATAGCCACCAGGTCGCAATCCTGGTCGAAGTCCACCTCTTCCACGTTTTCGTCGGTGAACGACACCTCCACATCTTCGGGCAGCGCCGCAGCAAATGCCACCGGACCGTGCGGTGGCAGGTTGAATGTGGTCTGGCCTTTGAGCTTGCTCCAACGCGGATAGATCAGTTTAAGTTTCATATCGATAGTGTTATATATTTTTAGCCCGTTGTGCATTTAGAATGCGACGAGGTTCATTCTGCAAACGTTTGGTACAAAGGCATATGCTTGCATTATGGTTTCGGATCGCAGCCAGAGCGAGATATTCGGCACTCCGCGCCGGGTGGCTGCGGGCCGACAGCTTTGCAAAGCAGAACTGATTTTCATACGAATGAGACTTTAATGCCTCGTTTTTATAAGTAATAGAGGAGATTTATTTATCCGTATTTTGTTTTTTATCTCCGGTAGATTTTTTGCGTCGCTTCCGAAGGTTTAGCGGGCTAAACCGAGGAAGAGGTGTGAAAAAGATGCCGGTGGAGAAAAAATAAAATGGCTAAATAAATATTCGATATTACTTAAATGCATAATGGGTATTTTAATATTAATGCCAATTAAGAAGCGGTCTTGTTTATCCTGCGCTCACAGCTTGCCGGCAATCTGACGCATCAGATATTCGCCTCCCACCAGATCCGAGCACGTTATCAACGATCCCACGATCACCCCCAGGATTCCGTGGGCATTGATATTTTGGCCGGTAAGCAGAAGATTAGGTATCTTGGTGCGGTGCGATATCCGTGACCTGACAGGGTCGTTCTTATCGCGCAACACCCCGTACATAGAGCCCTGTTTCGTACCGGTGTAGTCGAGGTAGGTCAGCGGCGAGGATGTGTAGTACGACTCCACTCCCGCCAGCGTACCCGGGAACTGCTCCTCGACCAGCGACAACAATTTTTCGGCCTTGCGTCGCTTGAACTCCTCGTAACCCTCTCCGCGGTGTCCTATAGGAAGGGCGGCCCAACGTGCCGTCTCGTCGAAGCGCATGTAAGATACGATCTCTGCCGCGCGGGCGTATCCGGACCGCTCCGGTGGGCAAAGATGCAGGTAGATATAGTTGTGGGGCCAATCGGCCTCACTGTAATTTTCGCCTCCCCAGACATTCGGGGTGGTGTAGTGGTAAAAATTATGGTTCATATACCTCACCGCATTCTCCCTGAAACGCAAATAGACCGTAAAATTAGAAATAGAATGGTCGAGATTGCATATCCTCTGGCGGTAAACTGGCCGTATGAGCGGCGAAGATATCATATCGAGTGTGCGCTGGGGATGGGCGCCGGAGATTACATAACGTGCCCCTACCCTTGTGCCGTCGGCAAGGGTAACGCCCCGTGCACCGCGAGAGTCGCAGTCGATGTGCACTACCCGGCTCGAAGTGAACACCCCGCCCCCGAAGCGCTGGATCGAACGGGCGAGCGACAAGGCTATCTGATCGCTGCCACCCACAATGCGGCACGCCCCGGAGAGGTTCGAGTCGTTGATCAGCGCGTGGATATAGAGCGGCGTCTTATCCTCGATCCCGGCATACAACGGAACGGTGCCAGCCAGCACGTTGCGTAACGTAATATTATCTGTAGCCGACGCTATGAATTCGGCGGCGCCTGTCGACTCGTAATCGGGGATAGCCCCCGCAAGACCGGCATACCCTCCTGAGGTCGCATCGAGCGATATGAAGGGGGAGCTGCGGGCGATATCGCTGATCCGGCGGACATATTGCGCGATATTGTCTCGTTCGGCAGGAAACTGTTGCGAAAGGGTATCTATGAAATTTTCGTGCCCCGAGGCATAGTTAAAGCGTTCGCCGCAGAATGAAATCACGTCGAACCCATCGGCGTCCAGCGGCGAAACCTCGATACCGGGGAAGAGCGAGAAGTAGTTGAAGAATGTATCCAACACCTCACCGGAGTTCATGCTACCGATGTAGTGGACTCCCGTTTCGAACTTAACCCCGCGGCGTGCGAACGTCTGCAAACACCCCCCGATCTGCGATCCCTGCTCCAGAATGGCCACCTTATAGCCGTTCCTTGCAAGGATATACCCGCATGTGAGCCCACCAAGGCCACTGCCTATCACCACTATATCGTACTCAGAATCCATCATTTTCTCTTATGTCCAATACCATCTGCAACAACCCCTTGTTTAATACAATGCAAACACCTCAGCCCCCGACCCCTTCCATAGCAGGGCATCCGCGTCGGTGGCAACGACCACCGCATCGAAATGTTCTGCCGCCGGATCGACCGTCGCACGATATGTCAGGTTACCACCCGCCCACGTGCAATTTGCCGCCAGGTCGAGTTTGTCCGTATCGTCATCCGTCGCCACGATTTCCATCCCGCGATGCACCAGCGAAATAAGCAGCGGCAGTTCGCCGTAGCCGCATCCCACGACCAGCACCCGCCGGTATTTGCCCAAGTCCGCAATCAATTCGCTAAAGTTTCCCCTGCGACGCAGGTTGCGCCGCACGCTACGTTCAACCCCGGAGCCTTTATATATATAGTTATGCAGCACCAGATCGCTGTAGTAGTCGGCTGTCTCCGCCTCCGCCGACAAGCGCGCGTACCATTCCGTATAAAGGCTTCGCATACGGCGGGCATGCGCGGAATAGGTATCCGCATCGCCCATAACTTTGCGGCCCATGCGCGGCATCACCTCGACACGTATCTCCCCGCGGCGCAACATGAATTCTTCTTTAGGCAACACATGCCCCGCGCCATGCAGCACCACCGGCACTATGTCGAGCCCCAACTGCGCGGCAAGGTAGAACGCCCCGCGCCGGAAACGCCCGATCGAACAATCCCCGGAGCGCGTACCCTCGGGGAATACCACCACCGAATAGCCCTTGCCGACCATCGCCCGCAGGCTTTCGAGCGAACCCTCGACACCGTCCGACACCGGCAGAAAGTCGGCGTAACGGATCAGGCGGCCATAGAAAGGCGAATTCCATACCCAATCGTTGGTCAACACTATCAGCCTGGGGGTAAGCATCATCACGCACATCAGGTCGAGATGCGACTGGTGGTTGCAGACGATAACCGCCGGACGGTCGAACCTTTCGCCGGAAGCGTTTCCAAATGTGGTCTTCACCTGCGGTATATGGGTGACCACGAAGCGGGAAAAGGCGCATATCAGACCATGGTAGCGCAGTTTATTGCGGTCGCTGCGCCCCCCAAGGGTCAGAAGCACGAATCCCGACGCCGTAAGGAACATGCTGCCTGCCAAAAATACCATAAACGCATAGACCGACGAGGCCAGGTTCTTCAACGTAACCGGCATGAGCCGCCTCCGCCCGCCGCTCATAGTCAGAGAGCGGAACAACAGCGGCGGGACGATAAACGTGGTCAGCACCACCGACAACATCCCCACGATAGTCACCTCGGCCAGCGACCTGAGGGCCGGATGGCGGGCCGTGATGAGCGACCCGATGCCGATGAGCATGATCGCGGCCGAAAGCATTATCCCGTTCTTGTAGGAAGCGAGCAGCCTGCGCCGGTAGGTGTATTCATACATCAGCCCCTCGGTCATGAATATCGTGTAGTCGTCGCCCTGTCCGAAGATCAGCGTGGCCAGGATTATATTGACTATATTGAAACGTATGTCGAAGATGTTCATCACTCCCAGTATCCATACCCAGCCTATCGTCAGCGGCAGGAAGGCCAACAGCGCCAGCTCGATCCGCCCGAGCGTCGCGATAAGGAACACGAAGACGATCAGGCCGCATATGTAGAGCACCCGGTTGAAGTCGTCGGAAAGCGAATCGACCATCGTGCGGCCCAGCGACCCGGCATCGAAGGCCAGCGTCCCGGGGACGACCTGCTCCAAACCGCGTTCCAGAGCGTCGAGGTCACTATCCTGCGTACGCAACAACATGGCGACCATGGCGTGTCCGTCGCCCCCCGAAATATAATTTCCGGCAAGCGCTTCCATCACCGGCGCAAAGAATCCCGCATCGCGAACTTCATGCTCCGCCTCCACCACAGCCTCGAAGCCCGAAAAAGCCCCGGGCCTGAATCCCGCCTCGATCCCGGCACGGTCGACGCTACGCAGCACGTCGCCTTTTCGCTCCACAAACCGCCGCCAGCGGTCGAGACGCTCACGCTGCACGCTTTCCGAGGGCAGGAATCCCCCCACCCCGCTCACCGTCAATACAGTTCCTTGCCGGCGAAGACTGTCCGCGACCTGCCGGGCCGACTCATAAACGGTCAACGCGCCGTCGAGCGTCGCCGCCTCGCATACATAATATACTGTCCGCCCACCTCCTTCTACCGCCGCCGAGAATTTACGCATATCTTCGCGCTGCCGGTCGGTCATATAGTTGATACTGTGCATATCGGCATCGAACCGGGTACCGAAACTGAAAAAGAACAGGACCACCGTGCAGACCACGAACCCCGCAACCAGCCACCGGTTGCGGTCGGGAGAAAAGGCGGGCATCCTACCCGCACCCGACGACACCCCCGTTCCGATCCTGCCCACCATCATATGCGGCAGAAAGACGAGTACGAAAAATATCGTTGCAGCCAGCATCAGCGAGGAAAACAGTCCCAGGTCGCGCATCGCTTCGGACGACATGAACACAAGACTCAGGAAAGCCCCCACGGTCGTGATATTTCCTATAGTAAGAGGCTGGACCACGTTCCTTATCACACCCCTCACGTCGGGAGTGTGTTTGTACTGGTCGAGAAAATGGAGCGGATAGTTTATGGCGATCCCGGCAATCACCGAACTTATCCCTATCGCGATAAGCGACACTCCCCCACTGATCAACGACATGATACCCAGTGCCGCCACCCCGCCGAACGCCAGCGAGGCCACGATCAGCGCCAGGCTACGCCAGTTACGGAAGCGGTAAACCAACAGGGCCGCTATAGCCCCCAGCGCCACGACCATCGACAGCATGGTGTCGCGCTTTATGCGTTCCGCATTGGTAACAGCAATGTCGGCAGCCCCGAAATAGTGTGCGTCGATACGCCCGCCCGACTCCTGCGAAACCCTCGCCGAGGCCTCTGCCACAATGCGGAGCAACTCCGCATTCATGCGCGACTCCGAAGCCGGGAAACGCGACTCTATGGTGACGATACCCTCGCGGCCGTCTGCCGAAAATATGTGGTCATCGTAAAGTGTATAGCCGTTGCCAGCCCCGAAAACGCCCAGGCGTGACAACACAGGTGCAGCCAGATGCAACGGGTCGGACGATATACTCTCCTTCACCATAATGCCCGCCGGCGAGAGCAGCATGCGTTTGTTCCCGGCCATAACCCTGTGTACATACTCCCCGGTCAGCATAGTGTCGAGACGCCCGTAATCTTCCTCCTCAAGGAAATATGGCATGTTCCCGGCAAGGAATTGCGACAATCCGGCTATCTGCGCCTGGTCTATACGGTAGTCTATACGCCCGGCATACACACCCCCGGAATCGGCCTGCTCAACAAGTTCCGCCAGGCGGTCGACCGCCCCGGTGATAGCCACTAAGTCCGTACGCGCTGCAGTATCGGCCATGCGCACACTGACAACCAACCGGTTGGCCGTGGCAAAGTGCCTGTAGGCGTCGCTGATGCGCCCGCTACGCCCTTCCTTAGGGACAAATGCCGATATATCCTCGTCGAACCGTATCCCCAAAGCCGACGCCGACAACACCGCCACCAGCACGACCAACCCCGACCAAAGCAACGCCCTGCGCCTGCGAAAGTATTCATATATCGACAGCACCGTCCTTATCATCTATCCCCACCGCTCTTTAACACTTTCAACAATCGCCGCACTCCAATCGACGGATAGCCGTAAACCACAGCTAACAGAGTCAGCACAGCATTAAGCAAACTTATCCTCACAAAATCGACTCCCGGGCGGAAGTGCGAAACGCGTTCTCCGGCAGGAGCGTAATAAACCCTGACAGCGACAGGCACAATATCTATCCCCCGCCACGCAGCCCGGACCAGCAACTCCAACTCGGCCTCATAACGCCGGGTCAGAGGACGCAAACCGCGCATGCTTTCCAACGGATAGAGACGCATGCCGGTCTGGGTGTCGGGGAGCCTTACCGAAGTCTGTAAGGTGAACCAAAAATTCGAAAAACGGTTGGCAAACGAATTGCCCCGGGGCATATTCTCCTCCTTCAAATTACGGCTGCCAACGATCAAAGCACCCGGATGTGTCGAGGCAGCATCCAGCAACAACGTAATGTCGGAGGCATAGTGCTGCCCGTCGGAGTCCATCGTCACCACATTGCGATACCCCAACTCCCAGGCCCGGTCGAACCCGCGAGACAATGCATAACCCTTACCCCTGTTACACGCATACGACACCACCTCGACCCTACCCGCATAATCCGACAGAATATCTCCCGTCCCGTCAGTCGATCCGTCGTCGACCACGATAACAGGCAAACATCGCATCGCATCTTCGATGACACCCCGAAGAGCAACACGATTATTATAAGTGGGAATAACGGCACATGCCCGCAAATCATACATAATAGTGTGCTGTAAGAGCCTATTGTTTAATATCCCCAAGAGCTTGCCCGTTTATCGCAATGCCACTACCTGAAGCAGGCTCCGTGTTATTACGTCGAGTTGTTCGGGGGAGGTTATATATGGAGGCATTACGTAAACGAGACGCCCGAATGGCCGTACCCACACTCCGCGGCTAACAAACTCGCGTTGCATCGATGCCATGTCTACCTCGTGCTTCATTTCGATCACACCTATGGCTCCCAGTACCCTGACATCGGCCACTCCGGGCAGGTTGCGTGCCGGAGCAAGTTGCTCACGCATCTGTGTTTCCATCCGGGCGATACGTTCCTGAGGCGGCGACTGCTGCAACAGGTCGAGCGAGGCGCATGCCACGGCACACGCCAGCGGATTGCCCATGAACGTCGGACCGTGCATAAAGCACGACGGCGACCCCGACGAAATAGTCATGGCGACATTATCTGTGGCCATAACCGCTGCGAAACTCATGTAACCTCCCGTGATAGCCTTGCCCAGGCACATTATGTCGGGCACGACACCGGCCCACTGGCACGCGAACATACGTCCCGTACGCCAGAAGCCTGTCGCTATCTCGTCGGCAATCAGTAATATTCCATAACGGTCACACAGTTCGCGCACGCCTTTCAGGTACTCCGGATGATAGAACCACATCCCGCCCGCTCCCTGCACTATGGGCTCAAGGATCACGGCTGCAATACTCCGGTGGTTGGCTTCGAGCATCTCTTCGAGCGGACCAAGCGATACAGGGTCCCACGCCTCATCGAAACGCACCCCGGGCCGCCCGGAGAAATACTGCAACGGCAGGCGCCCGCTGTAAAGCGAATGCATTCCTCCGACCGGGTCGCATACCGACATCGCGTGCCATGTATCCCCGTGATATCCGCCCTTTATGGTCGCGATCTTATTCCGGGCCACCTCTCCTCTGGCGTGCATATACTGCAAAGCCATTTTCACTGCAACCTCTACGGCTACCGACCCCGAGTCGCAGTAAAACACCTTATCGAGCCCCTCCGGAGTGATGTCGACCAGCCTCCGGGCTAATTCCACAGCAGGACGATGGGTAAGTCCTCCGAACATTACATGCGACATCCTGGATAGTTGCTCAGATACGGCTTCGTTGAGCACCGGATTGTTATGACCGTGGATTACGCACCACCACGACGACATGGCGTCTATCAACGCCCGTCCATCCTCCAAATATATGTAAACCCCTTGCGTCCTGGCTACCGGATATACTTCCAGAGGGTCGATCATTGACGTATAAGGGTGCCATATATGCTCTTTATCGTATTCTATGAAATCATTTACTTTTTCAAATATCATTTTTGGAATAATTTTTGCACTCACATGATTATTACCATGATAATTCGTCAGAACGAAATCCTGTAAGCACAAAATAATGCAATATGATATTGTAAATACAATATTATATTGTAAATTTGTGTTGCATATAGTTCCCGACGTTACTTCAAAACAACATCCTCATGTCGACCAGCCCTACGATACAAATGATGCAGCCTCTGATTGTGAAATATGTGCAGCCATATTTAAGTGGCATACAGTCGCACAATTTCACACGTCACGGGCTGGGATACGTCCTCAAAGGTAAGAAATATATCTATGACGGAGATATCCGCACCGAAGTAAAAGCGGGCGAAATATTCTATCTCGCCTCAGGAGTACATTACACCGAGGAAATTCCCGACAAGGGAAAGCCTTTCGAGCAGATATTGTTCTTTTGTACATCAGAACTGTTCGAGAAAGTATTTTCATATCTCAGCCTTAACTATCACATCAATGTAGAGAATGAACACGAATGTGATAAATGCGCCAACAAAAACCATGTGTCAATAGCCGGGTGGAATACGCTCAAGAACTTTTTCCAAACAATCGACCTATATATCCGCGACGGAGTTTTTGTAAACGACAACGCCCTGGAGATGTTAAAGGTGACCGAACTGCTCTACCTTATTGTGACGCACAACAACAATTGCCTGAGGAGCAAAGTGCTGGAGAACTTCGATATATCAAAAGAAAATTTCGAGCATATAATACGCCGGCACGTCTTTATCGACATCTCGTCACAGGAACTCGCCGACAAGTGCAAACTGAGCCTGAGCACGTTCAAGAAAAAATTCAAATCACTTTACCATGCCTCGCCACATAAGTGGTTTACAAAACAAAGACTGATCCATTCACGGTTGTTGCTGATATCCACTTCCAAATCAGTATCGGAAATAGGAATAGAGTGTCATTTCCCGAATACATCGCACTATATAAAGCTGTTCAAAAAAGAATATGGCGTGACCCCGTCCGTATACCGAAATCGTTATTCTGCTTCGAGTGGCAGCGGCAGCAAGGAAATAGATGATCTGTCAATAGTTGATGAGGAAATATTTTCTTAAAAAAATATTTTTTTGCAAGACAGGAAATAAAGATTTACATTTGCATCGTTCGTGTCTGGCGCAATTACGAAATCAGCCTCGAAAAAAAACCAGACTAACGCATCAGGCAAGCCCTCCCAAAACAGGAGGGCTTGTTTCTGTAAACAAACGCCCCATACCATTCCGTGCATATCATGACCTGCCATGTGGTCAGACTTATCGGGACCCGCATTGGAAACATGATAACCTAAGAAACTATTACAAATGATTCGTTTGGTTTTACAAACGGGACCGGAAAGAAATGCAAACTTGTAATATTTATCGGAATTTGGATAATTCCGGAAGTGACCGTTCCAGGCGGAGGGCTTTTGTGTTAAAATAACGTGCCGGGCCGAATCCGTGTACCGATAACAAACCTTGGGCATTGAATACCAGAACCTCGTCAACATGTGGGAGTTGATCGACGGTCAGGCGGTTTTCATCGGCTTCGAATCCGGACATTGCGCATAACCACAACATTATACGGCGTTCGAGGCTGTCGGTAGCTCCGTTGGCAACAGATGTCGTGATCACCGTAGGGCCACGGAATGCCATCACCGGGTTGTCGCCAGCCCCTGTCACGATTCCATCATGGTCGTGCAATAGGGCTATGCCGGCTCCGGCCGTAGCGGCATGGAGCGCAGCTGCGGTTTCGGCGGCTATCGAGACCGAGGTGGGCAGGCCGCGCCACAGATGTTCGTCACGCACCGCTACGGCAGTGACCTGGCTATGCCATAAAGCATAACCGGGATACAACATCGGTTTTTGGTGTGCGAGCATCCACTTGCCGCCGGGAAATATGCGCAACATCATAAGATTGCCTCCGCGATGGGCGCAGTTGCGGTAAAGTATCTGTCCGGTAGCCCGTATAAGGTCGTCTTCCGAGGGAAGCGCAGTTGCCGGAAATAGCTTGCGACATGCTTCGCCGGCAATCTGCAGATGCTGATCTATATATAACGGCTTGTGTCCCATGGTATTTATCCGCTGATATACATAAGCTTCCCGCTCCAGGCCCTCCATCCCGGAACCGGCCTGTAAAGTGTCGATCACCTGACCACAGAAAGATATCCATTGCCCGGGGGCCATCGGCGTCAGAGTCTGAGGCCGTTGAGAAATACGCTCATAAGCGACGGGGATATCAGCAACGGGAACAGGAATCCATATATGGCTCCCACAATATGTGCGCTGTGGTTGATACCGTCGCCGGTGCGTCGCGCGCTGTAACTCTCGAAAGCCAGATAGGCCAATCCGAACACGATGCCAGGCATGGGTATGATCGCAAAAAGGTAGATCATAGACAGCGGCTCGAAAAATATGGATGCGAAAACAACCGCCGAGACAGCTCCCGAAGCACCTATCGAAGAGTAGTGCTGATCATCGCGCCTGCGATAAACATCCCAGGCCGAAGTTACTGCCAGCGCTCCGAAATATAGCATCAAATACCATAGCAGGGCATTCGATATCTCACCCACGTATTGGTAGGTTTTAAAGGTGCTTTCGATATTCTGCCCGAACGACCACAACACAAACATATTAACAATCAAATGAGTATAGTCGCCGTGTACAAATCCGTGGGTTATCATACGGTACCATTGCCTGTAATGCGCCACATTGTAAGGTTTAAGGCTTAGACGGTCGAAAAGCGCCCTATCGCGGAAACAGGCGATAGAGACTACTACGGATAGAAAGATCAATACAAAAGTCATATGGATGTCACTCGGTTATGGTAAAACAATGTCGCCATGGTCAATCCCGGCGTCCAACAAGCGTGTCGTTTTAGAAGAAAGAGACCGAAAAGAAACGATAAATAAGTTGCCATACCCGCCTATAACATAAATATTTTCAGCAGCAACTCGCGTAACAGGTCGCCGTCTGAAGCCTGGCCCGTATTCATACCTTTGCTTTTCATATCATACTCACGCAGCAGCCCCAGGATTACAAACACTTTGCGGTTGGGATATAAAGCCGCCGCCTGGCGGTACTCACCCACGAAAAACGGGTTCACCTTCAGCACGCGGCCCAGATCGGAGTCGGCAGGCGCCGGAGCGCCTTTATGTTTGGAGAGCCATTGCAGGTAGTTGACGATAAATATACGCTGGAAATGCGAAAACATGGCATTGATGGTCACCAGCAGGGGGTTATCCTTCGGATTCCGGGCAAAGTGGTCGGCGATCATGAGCGCCCTGGCCCGGTTGCGTTCCGAAAGAGCTTTTGTCAACTCGAAATTATTGAAATCCTTGCTTATGCCTATATTCTGCTCTACATGTGCCGCCGTTATAACTTTCGTCCCTTCGGGGAGGAACGTGAGCAGTTTGTCGAGTTCGTGTACGATCTTCGCAAGGTCGGTCCCCAGGTGGTCGGCAATCATAGACAGCGCTTTGGGTTCTATCGTGCGGTCGCGCCGGCGTATTTCATCGGAGAGCCATCCGCCGATCTCGTTGTCATATGGCCGGGCCGACTCGAAAACAACCCCCTTGGCCGCGATATGCTTGTAAAGCGGAGTGCGTTTGTCAAGATTTTTCTCCTTGTGGCATAACACGAGGACCGTGGTCTCTCCCGGCGCCTGGGTATAGAGCGACAACTGCTCTATTTTGCGCATACCCTGTGCCTCGCGGACTATCACCACCTGGCGTCCGCCCATCATCGGCATCTGGCGGCACAGGTTGACTACAGCTCCCGCTTCGACATCCTTACCATACACCACAGTCTGGTTGAAGGCCCGCATCTCTTCGGGCAGCAGATTGGAGGCCAGCATCTCCCCGAGCCGGTCGATGAAATACCCCTCTTCACCCATCAGCAGGTAAAGCGTGGCAAAGCGTTGCTCTGCCACATCTTTCGCAATGCATGCGAATTGGTCCGCGCTGTCGCGGAACCTTATTTTTTCACTTTTAGCCACGGTACCGCAAAGATAGTGAAATTATGCGAACCGTTGTTTATGCTTCGCGCTTCGTTACGCCGGCCATACCGTATACGCAAGGCAAGGATACTCCAGCAAATTGCCGGATGGTGTATTCCTCTTTAAAGCCTGTCTAAATCTCCTTTGGAAATCTAGACAGACTCTTGAGTGTAACACCCGTAGCGTACTATTTGCCTTTCACTGCCAAAGCAAACGATTTGGCAGGCTTGAAGGCCGGAATATTATGTTCGGGAATTGTGATCGAGGTGTTTTTCGATATATTCCTGGCCACCTTCCGTGCCCGTTTTTTGATAATAAAGCTGCCGAATCCACGCAGATAAACAGCATTGCCTTTTATCATAGAGCCTTTTACGGTCTCCATAGTACTCTCGACTACCGTAAGTACGGTTTGTTTCCCGATCCCGGTTCTGGATGCAATCTGAGAAACGATTTCTGCCTTTGTCATGTTTGTGGTTTTTTAAGGTTAAACAATCGGTTGCAATACAAAGTCTGATAATCCGGACTTTATATAATTTACAACAACGGTGAGAAGAAGCGCATGATTACCTGCAGCACCTTCTTCCACCACGGGCGGCGCGCCCATTCTTCCGGTGAAATCTCCATACAACCTTCCATGTCGCACAAAAAAATCCCACGGTTGCATGAGGCCACCTCGGGGTCGTACATAAATGAATTTATCTCGAAGTTGAGTTCCAGACTGCGGTAATCGAGATTCGAGGAACCTATCACCGAGAGGTAATCATCGATGACCATGCTCTTGGCATGGCTGAAGTAACTCTGTATCTCGTGGATATGTATCCCTGCCGCAAGTACTTCGTCATAGCCCGCCTGGATCGCCCAATCCATGAACGCAAAGTCGGACTTGCGCGATACCATCAGCCGCACCTCCACCCCGCTCAGCGCCGCCGTCTTCAGGGCCCGCATCACCGGATCGGTGGGCAGGAAATAGGGGGTCTGGATGTATATGTATTTTTTAGCGTTCTCTATGGCGCTTACCACAGCCAGGGCATAGTACGGGAACTTTGCGTCGGGCGCCTCGGGCACAATTTGCATGAGGTTCTCCGAAAAGGCCTCCTGCACAGGAAAATAATCCGGGAAGTCTTTCTCCGGCAACTCGCCGCCGGAGTCGTGCCACGCCTGGAAGAAATTCATCTGCAGGCCGTACACACCCTGCCCGTGCAGGCGCAGGTGAACGTCGCGCCAACGTTGCGTCTGGCCGGTAATGTTCATTCCCCCGACATAGCCTGTCCGCCCGTCGATGACAACCAGTTTGCGATGGTTGCGGTTATTGAGGCTGCGATGGATGCTCGACAGGGAGAGTTTGAAGAACGGGTTGACCTCCACGCCGTTGCCGCGCATTTTGTTGTAATAGACCGGCAGAATGTCTATATTGGCGATATTATCGTAGATAAAACGAACTTTGACCCCTTCGGAAGCCTTGCGCATCAATATCTCGCGGATGCGGCGGCTAATGGCGTCGCGGCGGAAAAGGAAATACTCGAAATGAATGTGCTCCTTCGCGTTTTCAAGGTCATCGATCAGCATTTCAAGTTTGCGGTTGCCATCGGTGATGATTTCCACCCGGCTGCCGTAAAGCACCCGTGAATGGTTGTTCCCCGCCAGCAGTGTTACCAAGCGGTGGTAACCGGGGTCGATACGGTTAAAATGTTCGTCGAACTTCTTGGTATAGGCTTCCACATTGCCCGGAAGCAGCGGAACCATCTTCTCAAAAAATTTGTGCCGGTTCTTCTCCGTGTCACCGATACGCCTGCGGTCGAAACCGAAAACATAATAGAAAACCACCCCAAGGACAGGCAAGAAGACGATTAACGCCAGCCATGCCAACGACTTGCCCGGATTCGAATTCGAGCGGTCGGTGAAAATAAGCCATAACGTCACCGCCAACAGCAGTACGTAACAACCCGTCAGTATCCATTCAAGAATATCCATCGGTCCAGACTTGAACAAGATAAAAAAGTGCGCCGTAGCGGCGCACTCTCACTTATTTTATTTTGTGAATAAACAGCCTTCTGATACCTTTCGCTATTTCGACTATGGGAAGAGGAAGTAACGACAGGCCAACAACCCACCACCATTGTACGCTTGTAAGCGTAGTGATGTGAAATACGTTATGCAGGGCCGGAATTTCGAGTACGGTCAGCATAAGCACGCACACCAGAAGGATGGCCCCGATCAGGTGCTTATTACAGAATATATTGACAAATGCCGAACGGTAGGTCGAGCGGACATTGAACACATGGGCCATCTGGGAGAAGGCCAGCACGGCGAATGTCATGGTCTGGGCGGCTTCAACGCTCGTCTGCATACCGATGCGGAATGCCGTCAGTGACAAAAGACCGATCATGGCGCCCTGCAGGAACACACGGATCGAAAAAGTGCGGTTCATTATGTTTTGTTTCGAATCGACCGGGCGGCGGCGCATTACATCCGGCGCAGCCGGGTCGATGCTCAGGGCCAGGGCGGGAAAGCTATCCGTCACCAGGTTTATCCAAAGAATGTGAATCGGTAACAGCGGAGTGGCCCAATTGGCCAACACGGCTACAAAAAGCACCACCACCTCGCCGATGTTGGTCGAAAGCATGAACTGAATGGCCTTCAGAATATTGTCGTATATGCGGCGCCCTTCTTCCACGGCAGTCACCACGGTGGCGAAATTGTCGTCGGTAAGCACTATGTCGGCGGCTTCTTTCGACACATCGGTGCCGGTAATACCCATTGCGCAGCCTATGTCGGCCAATTTGAGCGCCGGGGCATCGTTCACTCCGTCACCGGTCATGGCGACGATCTCGCCCTGGTTCTGGAACGCCTTTACTATACGTACCTTATGTTCGGGCGACACACGGGCGTAGACGGCTATCTTATGGACGTTTTTGCGAAGATCTTCGTCGCTCATCTGCTCTACTTCCGCCCCGGTATGCGCTTCCTCGCCGGGTTGCATGATACCCAGTTCAGTGGCGATTGCCGTGGCAGTGATCTTGTGGTCGCCGGTGATCATCACGGGTTTAATGCCTGCCGTGCGACACAGGGCAACTGCCGGCTTCACCTCAGGTCGCGGCGGGTCGATCATCCCCACCATACCCACGAAAGTGAGTTGGATCTCCAGCGTATCAGGGGTAACCTTATCAGGAACGGTGTCTACGGTTTTAGTAGCCATTGCAAGAACGCGTAAAGCGTTCTGCGCCATCTGTAGATTAGCCCGGCGGATCTCCTCTTTGTGCGCCTCGGTAATGGGAACTACAGAACCACGGAGCATGATGCGGGTGCAACGGGACAGCAACTCGTCAAGACCACCTTTAGAGCACACTTCCAATGTGTTGCCCTTTTGATGCACGGTTGTCATCAATTTACGCTCCGAATCGAAAGGGATCTCGGCTACGCGCCCGCGTTGTGCATCGAGTTCATTCTTATTGATATTGTATTTCAACCCCAGGTCGACGAGCGCCGTCTCCGTAGGATCGCCTGCTGTTTTGTGGAACCCATTCTCAAAAGAGAGCTTGGTGTCGTTGGCAAGCGCAGCCACTTCTATAAGTTGACGCAACTCGGCACTATCCAAACCAGCTTCCGGCTGCAAATCAACAGACTGCCCATTGGCAAACACTTTCACGACCGTCATACGGTTCTGGGTAAGCGTGCCGGTCTTGTCCGAACAGATGATGGTGGTGCTGCCGAGGGTTTCCACCGACGGCAAAGTGCGCACTATGGCGTTTTTCTTCACCAGACGTTGCACCCCTACAGCCAGCACGATGGTCGATACGGCGGGTAGTCCTTCGGGAATGGCGGCGGCGGCAAGGCTCACGGCCATCATGAACATCTCCAGCAGTGGCTTGCCGTTGATCAGCCCGACGACAAATATAATCACACATATCCCCAATGCACCAATACCCAAAAATTTACCCAGTTGGTCGAGCTTATGTTGCATCGGCGTTTTCATGTCGGGAACCGACTGGATGAGCGAGGCGATCTTTCCAACCTCGGCGTTCATACCGGTGCCGATAACGATCCCCTTTCCGCGCCCATAGGTGACGATGCTCGATGAGAATCCGAGGTTGTCGCGGTCTCCCAACGGAACATTTTTTTCTGCTATGGCACAGATGAACTTCTCCTCGGGAACCGACTCGCCCGTCAGGGCCGAATCCTGCACCTTCAGGTTGACAGCTTCAACCAGCCGCAAGTCGGCCGGAATGGCATCGCCAGTATCCAACAGCACCACGTCGCCGGGAACCAACTCCCTCGACTCGATAACCTGGACCTGCCCGTCCCGCACGACTTTGCATTGCGGCACCGTCATTTTTTCCAGGGCTTCGAGCGATTGTTCGGCCTTGGCCTCCTGGGCCACGCCGATAATCGCATTTATAATGACGATAGCCAGGATGATGATGGCGTCGGTGAACCCTTCGCCGTGCAGGTAGCCGATCACGCCCGAAATAGCTGCCGCAACCAGCAATACGATGATCATAAAACTCTTGAATTGCTCGAAGAATTTTATTATTAATTTTTTCTTTTTTTTCTTCTCGAATTCGTTGTACCCGTATTTTTCAATACGCCTGCGGGCCTCCTCCGTGCTCAGTCCCTTATCCAAAGATGTGGACAACTCCTGCTCGACCTCATTTACGCCGAGGTTGTAAAATGGTTTCTGCGCCATACCAAAATTTATTATGTACTCTTTTTTATAAATTGATTTACAGGCACAAACAGAGCAAACGCTCTGTTCGCGCGAAAAAATTATGCTTCCAACATCTTATAGATACCTTCCCACAACCGTTTGGGGCCGATCTCGTATTTCTCCTGATTCAGGTCGACAAGAAAGTCCATATATATACCATCAGGCACATACATAAATATGTGGACGATAAGTTCGGTAGGCAATTCACCCCTGATCTCCCCGCTCGCCTTGGCCCGGTCGATAACCCTCGTCCATAACGCGAATTCCATCTTCTGCATCTCCCGCACCTTGTTTTGGGCCTCGGGAAACTGCCGGAACGCTTCGAACATAAAACTCAGGAAATTCATCCTTCCCCTTATTGCGACAAATTTCTGAAGTTCCGATTGCACCTTCTTCATCTCTTCGAGGGTGTCCTGAAGAAATTCCCAAAGAGAGCCTTTCGGGGAATGCTCATAAACCCGGCGGGATAAACGAAAGAGATGCGAGGAGACGACTTCCTTGAAAAGCTCCTGTTTATTGCTGAAATAATGATAAAACGCACCGTTGGACAATCCGGTTTCACGAATAATGTCCTTCAGTGTAACAGCCTTATAACTTTTCTCCATAAAAAGAAGAAGGGCTGTCTGAATTATATGCCTTTTCGTATTATTCATCAATCGACAGAGCAAACGCTCTACAAAGATATTATTTTTTCCTTATTGTTCACACATTCAAGTACAAATTTGAACACTAATTCCCGAAAGTTTTTCCCCACGCAAGGCGTATTATCAAAAAACACGCCAATTTACATGCAACTTACACAACACCATAATTCACAACTCCTATAATATAATTACGGCAAGGATTTTGCACTTGTTCCCCTGAAAAACAATGAAATTTAATATTATACCATTATGAAACAGCTACTGTTAGTCGCCACCGTCGCCGCCATTTGTTTTATATCGGCAGCACAAACCCCACCGAGTACACCCGAATCGAAGAAAGAGGAACGAAAAGAAGCAAAAGCCGAAAAACACAAGGAACGGGAACAGAAAGCCGCAGCATACGAGCGGTTTATCGACTCGCTCATACTGTCACAATACTACGCATTCGTGCCGTCGAGTTTCAACATGGAGCCTGCCGGACGCACCCGCCAGATAATAAACCCCATGTTCCGGATCGACATAGGGCCGGGACTGGTAGACATATGCATCCCGTACTTCAAAGGAATAACGCCGCCATACGCGATCACAGTAATCAATTACACCGTACCGAACCCGACGGCATACACCGCCCTACAAACCGATTACGGATGGAAAATAACATTCAAAACAAACCTCTACACCGCAAATAACTACACATTCGAATTCAACGTCTACAAAAAAACAGGCGAAATGACACTCGACCTGAAATCCGATATCTATAACACCGTCACATACTCCGGATCACTCGTCGCACGTTGATAACCATCCGTAAAACCAGATATATCAGGCAACCGTG
>JAVBMJ010000029.1:0-36320 GCA_031552535.1 Rikenellaceae bacterium | reverse complement strand
CGGTATACGACCTGGCAGAGATCGTGGCCGCCAACATCGCGGGGAGGGCATAGATTAGCGGGGGCGTAAGCGGCGACATAAATACAGGGAAGAGGCAGAAGAACGAGAGGAATATTTTTCATATATTCCCGGTAGTGTTTTGCGCCGGTATGAAGCTGCATATCGGGAATATGGAGCAAATACCGGCGGGAAAGAATAACGGGAAGAGGGGAAAAAAACGAGAGAAATATTTTTAGAAACTGTTTCTGAATATTGCCCCATAAAATAAAAGCCTGCACAGATATCCTTTTCTTGTTTGACGAATCTCCGCTTCGTCATTTGTGAGGCCTCCGACTTTTCACCGCAAACGTCCAATGTCCCCGTTGAAACCGGAGAACCCCCGAGGGGGTTAAGGCCTGTTTTTGAATGGTCGAGGCGAGCCTCAATTTTTTAAATGTTGAGTTTCGCAAAGCTAAAAGGAATCTATGCAGGCAAATTCCCAATATCTGTATGTTAAAGAACTTCCCGTTACGTTTATTCCGCGCCAATCCCCGGACCGGACCCAAAATATCACATCTGCAGCCTCTCCCGCACCACCCTTACACAACATCTGTTCTCCGGCTCCTGTTTCTCCACCTGCTTTCGCAATACCCTGCCCTGTCCCTTCCTCTCTCCAGCCATTATATCTCCCCATTCTCTCCCATTCCCTCTCCTGTCTCTTGCCACCTCTCCTGTTCCGCCTCCTGTACGGCCACGGTTACTTGCGCTTAGGGACTGAGAGGTCGCTTTTGAGGAGGTAGTCGTCGAGCAAAAGGTCGACCTCCACGAGCGGTCCCAACTTTTCGGCAAGCGGATCGTGGAACTCCTTCTCGATATTCATCACAGAGAGCTCCAGTGCAGCCATGGGAAGATAATTATCCTCGTGGGTGCGGTAAAGCCCCCTGTATTTCGACACAAGGGCATTCAACTCCTTCTCGGCGCGCCTGTAAATCTCCTCCTTCTCCCGCTCTATACCCAAGGCAAAAACGTGCCCGTCGATGTTGAGCCTTATGTCAAGCGTATCGTCTCCCATTAGACACAATTTGCCGTGTTACTCTCCGTTAAGCAGGACTATGCAACGATCAACCTCCCGCATAAGACGGTTGATCCTTGCCTTAGCCCTTTTCCTGTCGTTTGCCGTGCCCGATAAACCACCTATCAGTTCAAATGCCGCTATCTGCTTGTCGAGTTCCCTGACCCTGCCGGCCAGACCGAGATTATCCCTGCGGAGTTTATCGCAGTCGGCAGCAACGGCATCACGCTCCCTGCGCAACGACTCGTTGTCGGCAATCAGTCGCGCCACCTTCCTGCGTATATTCTCGATAACAGGCAATTCGCTCATTTTCCTATAAGTCCCTCCGGGTTCGCACTTCAAAGTTACATACAATTCGGCAATTTACAAAACCCCGGACGCTATTTTATGCAAAGCGTCCGCTTTTGAGACACATACGCCGATTCAATCCGTTTTTCGCGACTGCAAATCCCCTCGAAGCGCCCCCGTTTCTTCGGCATAGAGGTCGTACTCTTCGGCTCCGGTCACTGTCACATGGCAAAATGTTCCCGGACTCAGCCTGCGGCGCGAGGTTATCAGCACCTCCTGGTCGACCTCCGGCGAATCCCATCCGGTGCGCCCTATATAATATTCGCCCTCTTTCGAGTCGATCAGCACCCTCAGCGTACGGCCCACCTTACTAACGTTGCTGTCGAGCGAAATAGTGCTCTGCAACTCCATGAGGCGTTCCACGCGGCGCTGTTTTTCCTCCTCCGGCACATCGTCGGCGAGGTTGCCGGCAGAATGAGTACCCTCCTCGGGCGAGTAGGCAAACACTCCCAGCCTCTCGAAACACGCCGTGCGCACCAACTCCTCAAGTTCCGCGAAGTCGGCCTCGCTTTCGCCCGGATGCCCCACCAGGAGCGTCGTGCGCAGACCTATACCCGGCACCTCGCGGCGCAACCGAGCTATCAGGTCGAGCGTCTCACGCTTGCCTATGCCGCGCCGCATAATGCGCAACTGGTTGTCGGAGATGTGCTGCAACGGGATGTCGAGGTATTTGCATATCCTGGGTTCGTCGCGCATGGCCTCGATAACATCGGCGGGGAAATGGGCCGGATAAGCATAATGCAACCTCACCCACTCTATGCCGTCGACCGTACACAACTCGCGTAGCAGCATACCCAGCCGGCGTTCGCCGTAGATGTCGAGTCCGTAGTAGGTCGTGTCCTGTGCGATTACTATCAACTCCTTCACCCCTTTTGCCGCCAGACCGCGCGCTTCCTCAAGCAACCGTTCCACCGGCACCGAGCGGTGGCGCCCCCTGATGTGGGGGATGATGCAATATGAGCAACCCCAGTTGCATCCCTCCGAGATCTTCAGATAGGCATAGTGCGAGGGCGTGGTCAGCACACGCTGCTGCTCGGCCTGCACACGGTAGTCGCGGCCCAGCGTCTCGACAATCAGCCTCAGGTCGTCGACCCCGAACCAACCGTCCACCTCGGGGATCTCCACGGGAAGTTCCTGCCGGTAGCGTTCGCTCAAGCACCCCATGACATACAGCCGGCCTATCCTGCCCTCGTCCTTAGCCGCCGCCCAAGCCAGTATCGCGTCGATGGACTCCTGTTTGGCATCGGCGATGAATCCGCACGTGTTGACCACCACCGCATCGAACCCGTCTTCGTTGGAGTCGAACGCCAGATCGACTCCCTCGGTGCTGAGTTGTGCCATCAGATGCTCCGAGTCGACCACGTTTTTCGAACAGCCGTATGTAACAATATTTATCTTCATAATGCGAATCGATGATTGAGAGTCTGTCTAATTGTCCTGAGGGAAATCAGACAGACTCTGAAAAGTTAATTAATTAAAGGGGAGTGCTGCATTTTTAAAAATGCAGCACTCCCCTTCGACTGAAAATCCGTTAGAATCTATCTGCATCATTTGATCTTGTCGAACCGGGTGTAGGGCCGCAGTACTTCGGGAATTATGATTCCGTCGGGGGTTTGGTTGTTTTCGAGCAGCGCCGCCACTATTCGCGGCAGGGCCAGCGAACTTCCGTTGAGGGTGTGCGCCAGGCGCATCTTGCCGTCGTCGCCCTTGAACCGCAACTTGAGGCGGTTGGCCTGGAACGACTCGAAGTTCGATACCGACGACACTTCGAGCCAACGGCCCTGGGCCGCCGAGTATACTTCGAAGTCGAAGGTGAGGGCCGACGTGAAACTCATGTCGCCGCCGCAAAGTTTCAATATCCTGTAGGGCAGCCCCAGCGAACGCACTATGCCCTCGACGTGCGAGACCATTCCCTCCAGAGCGTCATACGACTCTTCGGGACGGGCGACCTGCACTATCTCCACCTTGTCGAACTGGTGAAGGCGGTTCAGGCCGCGCACATCTTTGCCGTAGGACCCCGCCTCGCGACGGAAACATGGAGTGTAAGCCGTGTATTTTATCGGAAATTGCGACGCATCGACTATCACGTCGCGGAAAATATTGGTCACCGGCACCTCGGCCGTGGGAATCAGGTAGAAGTTGTCGTCTGTGGCGTGGTACATCTGTCCCTCCTTGTCGGGAAGCTGGCCCGTGCCGAACCCCGACGCTTCGTTGACCATCAGCGGCGGCATGACCTCGGTATACCCCGCCGCGATGTTGCAATCGAGGAAATAGGTTATCAGAGCGCGCTGCAATGCCGCACCCTGCCCCTTGTATACCGGGAAACCAGCCCCGGTGAGTTTGACGCCCAACTCGAAATCTATGATATCGTAACGTGCCACCAGATCCCAATGCGGCACCGCGCTGTCGCCCAACACAGGAATATCGCCTCCCTGCCGCACCACTACGTTATCCCCGGCAGTACGACCAGCCGGAACCTCCACGCTCGGGAAGTTTGGCAGGGTGACGATCTGTGCCGTAAGGGCACTCTCCGCCTCCTTGAGTTCCTCCTCCAGTGCCCGCGCCTCCTCCTTGAGCGCCGACACGCTTTCGCGCGCAGCCCCCGCCTCCTCTTTTTTACCTTGCGCAAAGAGCGCACCCACCTGTTTCGAGATCGAATTTTGTGAGGCAAGATTCTTGTCGAGCTTCGTCTGGAGCGCCTTGCGCCTGTCGTCGAGCTCTTCGATGGCCTCGATAGTGGCACGGGCGTCGACGCCCTTCACCGATAGTCTTTCTATGGCATATTCCTCATTGTCGCGGATTTGTCGGATAGTCAGCATGGTCTTTTCTTTTTTTAGCGGCACAAAGGTACGATTTTTTCGTGACGATTTTCGTATCTTTGGGGGGTTAAAAATGAGCGGGAATGAAAAAAACAGACCTGATACTATTTGCCGTAATGGCTATGGCTTTCGTTGCACCGGGTTGCGTAGGGCGCGGCGACAGCGGCGCGGCGACAGCAGTCGCAACCGCGGCGGCCCCGCGGGAGAGGTTGATACGGAGCGTCGCCACGGAAGGCGGCGACAAGCATAAGCCGGGCGACGAGGTGACATTCTCCATAAAACCTGCCGGCGGGCACTCGCCCGACAGCGTGGCGCTTTATATGGGAGGCAGGCGCATAGGGCTCTTTTCCGGCGGCAAATTGCGGTGGCGCATACCCGTCCGCCATCCGCTGGGGCAACACTCCTACCGCGCAGTGGCCTATCTCGGAGAGGAGTCGTCGGCCTCCTCCGGGGTGATTACCATTCTGGCGGCGGCGCCTCCGGCCTGTTACACCTATCGGGTTAAACGAAGCTATCCGCACAATACCGCATCATACACGCAGGGACTCTACTATGAAGAGGGTTATTTTTACGAAGGGACGGGACTCAACGGCCGCTCGGCGCTGCTGAAGGTCGACCCCGCCACGGGCAGGACGGTGCAAAGCCGCGCACTCGACCGCAAATATTTCGGCGAGGGCATAGCCCGCGTAGGCGATAAGATATATCAACTAACATGGCAGAGCAACAAGGCGCTGGTCTACGACCGCACGACGATGGAGCCCGCGGGAGAGTTCGGCTACGACGGCGAAGGATGGGGCCTGGCGACCGACGGGCATAACCTGTACATGAGCGGCGGAACCGAAGAAATACATGTCGTAGACCCGGCCACGTTCAAACGCCTCGCAACGATACAGGCATACACCGACCAGGGCCCTGTGGGATATGTCAACGAGATGGAGTGGATCAGGGGCGAACTATGGGCCAATGTCTACACTTCGGACCGCATAATCCGCATCGACCCGTCGACAGGCGCCGTGACCGGGGTCGTCGACCTGGCGGGGATACTCCCCGAAAGCAGCCGCACTCCGGACACCGACGTGCTCAACGGGATCGCATACGACGAAAAACAGAACCGCATATTCATAACAGGGAAGAACTGGGACACGTTGTTCGAAATAGATGTTATCCTGCAAAAGCGCTGAAAAGCTGTTTAAAAAATGTCGTGCATTTAGATAATGATTGTGATATCGCTGTTATTTAACTACCTGCACTTCCAGTCCGCCGCCGACGGAGGGTCAAAACGAGCCCTGCGAGTTGCAGCCCGCCGCATGGGGGCGGCGGCGGGCTGCCGGCCTTGACCTCCGCTCAAGTCCGAACATGCCGACAACCAGCGTTTTTTATTCATAAATATAGCGGAGAAGAATAACGGGAAGAGCCGGAAAAGAACGAGAGAAATATTTTTAAACAGTTTCCAGGACGATTACCTGTAGGTGTATTTCTGATCCCTCAGGCGCGGAGTGAAACCGGCCTCGCGAATTGCCTCCTGGATTCCGGCTGCGTCGAAGCGGTTGCCGGCTCCGGCCGACGAGACCACGTTTTCCTCGATCATTATCGACCCCATGTCGTTGGCCCCGCCGTGGAGAGCTAATTGGGCGGTCTCTTTACCCACGGTCAGCCACGAAGCCTGGATATTGCGTATATTATTTAAAATCAACCTGCTGACGGCTATCACGCGAATATATTCCGTAGGCGAGAACACACTCTGCACCCCCTCGCGTTCGAGAACGGTACCGCTCCCGCGGAACACCCACGGGATGAATGCCACGAAGCCGTGGTTCCCCCGCGGACACTCGTCTTGTAACGAGCGGATGGTCAGCAGGTGGTCGATGCGTTGCCCAGGGGTCTCGACATGGCCGTACATCATCGTTGCCGACGTGGGAAGGTTCATGCGGTGCGCCTCGCGCATCACCGAGCACCACTCACCGGCGGAAGGTTTTGCCGGGGAGATCCGCCGCCGCACATCGTCGCAGAGGATCTCCGCCCCCGCGCCAGGCAATGAATCGAGACCGGCCGCGACCAGCCGCCGGAGTGTGTCGCCGATATCCAGGCCGCTGATGCGGGCTATATGGGCCACTTCGGGAGCCCCCAGCGCATGAAGTTTCAGCGACGGGTACATCGAACGCAGTTGCGCGAAAAGATTCTCGTAAAAATCGATACCCAACGCCGGGTGCAGCCCTCCCTGCAGCAGCAGCTGGTCACCTCCCAGAGCCAGCATTTCGTCTATCTTGGCACGGTACTGTTCGATGGTGGTTATGTAGGCACTGCCGGTTTCGGCGGGCCGGCAGTGGAAATTACAGAACTTACATCCCGAAATGCAAACGTTGGTGATATTGACATTCCGGTCGATTTGCCAGGTAACGACCTCCGGGTCGGGTACCACCCGCCGGCGGCGCTCGTCGGCCGCCGCCGCAAGCCGCGCCAAAGGCACCTCGTGCCACAACACCAAAGCCTCGTCACGCTGGATCGCTCCGCCCGCCACGGCACGCCTGAGTATGTCGTCGTGTATCATGCGAATTAATGGTTGAAAAAAGTTTCTTAAAGTTTAGCAAATCACTCCTTACATCCTCTTCTGATATTACTTTGCCGCGATAACTCATGGCCCGGGGGACTTCCCCGGAATACAAAACTGCCTGGGAAACCCCTGTGGGGCTTTCCAGGCAGCGTCATAGCGTATCGTCCTGCGTTATGCGGGGATGATAGCCTCAACCGGGCACACATCGGCGCACGTACCGCAATCGGTACATGTCGACGGGTCGATCGAATATACATTACCCGGGCTGATAGCCTCAACCGGGCATTCATCGATACAGGTACCGCATGCGGTGCAGGTATCCTCAAGAATTTTGTAAGCCATTACAATTATTGATTTGGTTAATAAACTGAAAGACTCTTTCAAATTACAGGCCATCCGAACCGTCACAGCACAAAACCTGCATATTCCGCCGCAAATATATCAATACTTTTCGGAAAATCAATCACCCTTCATGCCGTTATCTAATCCATCCGCCAGGCCGGGGCATCGGGTAGCTTTTCATCGACGGAGCCGTAACACCACAAGGTGCAACACCTCCTTGCGAGCGGTAAGGATTGGATTATCAAAAAAGTATCATATATTTGCCGCGCATCCACAATTAATGCGAACATGGCAAAAATAGACGACGGCATCCTTTATGAGATCACCCCGCTCTCGGGAAAAGATTGTTTCTATATCATCGAACGCCATAAGTCGGAGTTCACCTATCCGCTCCACTCGCATTCGGAATACGAACTCAACTTTGTGGAGAAAGGAGCCGGGGTGAAGCGCGTGGTGGGCGATTCGGCCGAAGAGATAGGCGACTACGACCTGGTGCTGATAACAGGCAGCGAGCTTTGCCACACCTGGGAGCAGCACCACTGCCGGTCGACGGGCATACGGGAAATAACTATACAGTTCTCGTCCGACCTTTTTTTCGACGAGATGCTGGAAAAGAACCAGTTCGACTCGATACGCCGCATGCTGGAGCGTGCGCGTGTGGGACTTTGTTTTCCGATGGAGGCCATCCTGAAGGTCTACTCGTCGCTCGACCGCCTCGCCTCGCAGCACGGTTTTTACGCTGTGCTGAGCTTCTTTTCGATCCTGTATGAACTGTCGCTGTGTGAAAATGTCCGCACGCTGTCCAGCACGTCGTTCGCCCGGGTGGGGGGCACGGCCGACAGCCGCCGCGTGCAGAAGGTATACGATTTCATCAACCGCAACTACGCTTCCGAGATACGGCTCCCCGAACTGGCTGGCATTGTGGGTATGACCCCGCAGGCGTTCAGCCGCTTCTTCCGCCAACGGGCGGGGAAAAGCCTGTCGGACTACATTATAGACATACGGCTGGGACATGTGGTGCGCCTGCTGGTAAACTCCGCGAGGTCGGTCTCGGAGATCTGTTTCGAATGCGGGTTCAACAACCTGTCGAATTTCAACCGCATTTTCAAAAAGAAGAAAGGGTGCTCGCCCAAGGAGTTTCGCGACAACTATCGCCGGGTCAAGAAGGTGATATGACACTATGGACGGTGTGCCGGGCTACGCGAGGGTGTTGCCGGGTGTGCGGAATGCCGTCCGGGCGTTGTATTGCAGACGGATTACGGGAGTGGCGGGTTTGCGTTAGCGGGGAGTATTAGTATCGGTTAAAAAAGTATCGGTTTATCGTATTTCTTTGCTCTAATTTTGTCTTCGGCACGGAAAGTCATTCTGTGCCTGCCGTATCCTGCGCGTCAATGCCGCGCGCACGGCGGCGCCAACCTCTAACCTATTATTGATACCTATGATGAAACTTAAACGCATCGTAACACTGGTGTTGTTAGCGCAGGCGGCATTCTGCCTGTGGGCCACGGCCCAGCAACAGCCGGTTTCGGGTACGGTGACCAGCGCCGATGACGGAAAGCCGATGGCCGGGGTTACCGTAGTGGTCAAAGGCACTTCGTCCGGGACGACCACCAATGCCAGGGGCTACTACTCCATCGCGGCCAAACCGGGCGCGGTGCTCCAATTCAGTTTCCTGGGCATGGTGCCCCAGGAGATAACCGTCGGAAATTCGCGCCAGATAAACGTGGAGATGAAAGGCGGGGCCGAAACAATCGACGATGTCGTGGTGGTGGGGTACGCGCTCGTTAAAAAAAGCGACCTTACGGGAAGCACACAGTCGGTGACCAACTCCGAATTCATGAAGAGCAGCCCGGCCAGTATCGAGCAGGGATTGCAGGGGCGTCTGGCGGGGGTTAACGTCGTACGCAACGACGGTGCGCCGGGCGGCGGCATCAGCATGCAGATACGCGGCACGAACTCGTTCATGGGATCCACAGAGCCGCTTTACGTGATAGACGGGGTGCCCATCTCGGCGTCGAACGACTCGGAGTCGATGACCTTCGACGGCAACGAGGTAGCCAGCCGCAACGCGCTGTCGTTCCTCGACCCCAACGACATAGAGTCGGTGGAGGTGCTCAAAGACGCCTCGTCTGTGGCCATATACGGTTCGCGCGGCTCAAACGGCGTGGTGATGATAACCACCAAAAGCGGCCGCCAGACCGGAGGCAAGGTGACGCTCAACGCCACCCTCTCGCTGAGCAATGTAACCAAAAAGCTGAGGATGCTCACCGGGGCGGAGTATGCCGAATACCGCAACCAGTCGTACATCAACACACAGCTTATAAATACGGGTACGTTCAATCCGCAGGGGTTGCCCTACCTGGGCGGGACCAACGCCCTGGGAGTTTACGTGAAAGGCCCCGAGGAGTACTCCGATGACCCCTACTACTGGCAGGACGCGATTTTCCAGCAGGGATTCTCTCAAAATTACTCTCTCAACTACTCGGGAGCCTCGAAGGGGGGCGACTACTCCGTGGGGCTTTCGTACCTCGACCAGGAGGGCACGGTGATCAACTCTGCATATAACAGGGTGAGCATCAACCTTAAGCTCAATCAGAACCCACGGAAATGGCTCAAGCTGGGAACGTCGACAAACTTCTCGGTGGCCAACTCCGACATGGTTAAGGCCGCAACCAACAACAAGAACAACGGCGACGAGGGGGTGATCCGTTCGGCGATATACTATCCGCCGGTATACATGATGGAGGAGGACCCGGGTTACGCCGAGTACCAGTTGGTGTCGAACCCCATCAGCTACACCGAAGCGCTCAACAAGCAGCGCAACTACAATATCTACTCGTCGAACTACGCCAACATCACCCTTGCCAGGGGGCTGATATTCCGCACGGTGCTGTCGTACAAGGCGTCGATAAACTTCATGAACCGCTACTTCCCGCGCGACCTCTACGAAGGGCGCTCGGTGAACGGCAAATCGCTGGCGGGGGATACCCAGAACCAGACCTACATGTGGGACAACCTGGTGATGTATAACCGCACGTTCCATAAAAAACATAACGTCAGCGCCACACTGGGGACAAGCTGGGAGAGTTACAACTACTACACCAAGCAGGTGACCACACACGGCTTCGGCTACGACAGCGGAAACGGATGGATGCTCGGCGACGGCACCAGCCCGCAGACCCCCAAGTCGAACAAGCAGGATGCCAAACTCTTCTCGGTGATAGCGCGCGCGGCATACACCTACGACAGCCGCTACTACCTAACGGCGACGATGCGCCGCGACGAGTCGAGCAAGTTCGCCCGCAACAACAAGGTGGCTTACTTCCCGTCGGTGGGAGTGGCGTGGAGCGCCTCGAACGAAGCGTTCCTGAGAGACGTCAAAGCCATCAACAACATCAAACTGCGCTACAGCTACGGCACGTCGGGTAACGCCGGCATAGGTCCTTACGGTTCGCTGCTGCTGATGGGAAGCGCCAACTATCCCTTCGGGTCGAACGTCGAGTCGGGTTACGCCATCGAGACGGCCTATCCGGGCAACCCCGACCTGAAATGGGAGACCACCTACCAGCACGACCTGGGAATGGACATGAAATTTTTCGGGCGCGTCAGTCTGGAAGCGGACTTCTATGTGAAAACCACCAAGGACCTCATCCAGCGCCGCGACCTGGGGCCGAGCACCGGCATGGCCAGCGTGCTGTCGAACCTCGGGCAGGTCGACAACAAGGGCTTCGAATTGACGACGATGATCAATGTGGTGCGTTCGCGCAGCTTCACCCTCGATGTGGGAGGCAACTTCTCATTCAACCGCAACACCGTGACCAGCACCGGCAAGGACAACCAGCCCATCTATCCCAACAACCTATGGAACGACCTGCGGCCCTATGTTATCGTCAAAGGGCGTCCCATAGGGCAGCTGATCGGCTATATCGAGGAGGGCATCTGGTCCTCGCGCGAGGAGGTCATCGCAAGCCCGTTGTTCCAGAAGACATACCCGGGCTACACCACCGCCGACAACGACGCGGCAACGGAACTGATCATCAAACAGAGCTGGATAGGCGAGGTTAAGATAAAGGACAAAGATAACGACGGGCTGATAACCGAGGCCGACCAGGAGTACATAGGCAACGTGAACCCGAAGTTCATCTACGGCTTCAACATCAACGCCACATGGAAGGGATTCGACCTTTCGGTGCTCTTCAACGGGGTTTACGGCAACGACATAATCAACATGCCCAGCCTGCGCAACAACGATATAGGGCAGACGCGCAACATACCCAAAAAGGTGCTCGACGGAGCGTGGGCCCCCGGCAACGGCGGCACCAACCCCAAGGTATACACCACCACGAGCCGCGACGTGTATTTCTCGCGCCGCTACATCGAGGACGGGTCGTACCTGAAACTGCGCAACATCTCGCTGGGTTACACATTCAATAAGCCGTTGCAGGGAATCACCTCGGCACGCATATTCTTCTCGGCCAATAACCTGCTGACCTTCAGCAGCTACACCGGGTACGACCCCGAAGTGAACTCATTCGGTTCGAACCCCACGATACGCGGCGTCGACGCCGGCGGATACCCGCAATCGCGCGAATTCATGTTCGGCATCAACCTGACACTTTAATCCTGCATCCAAGATGAAAAAATATACCGCGTTCCTGCTCGGCCTGCTGCTCGTTTGCTCGTCGTGCGAGATGGAGGAACGCCCCTACACGATAAACGAGTTCATGACCGACACCCCCGAAGGAGCCGCACTGGCCGTGACGGCGATGTACAACGCCTTCTGGTCGTCGGGCCTGATGAAGAAGTCGTTCATGGAGTGCATCGACATGGACCACGACCACGCCGCGGCGCCCCTGTGGGTGGTGTCGGGAGCCGGAGAAGGCAACATAACGACCCACTGGTCGTACAACACCACATCCGACCCGTTCTTCGCATTTTACCAGGTGGTCAACCGGGCCAATTTCGTGCTCGACCGCCTGCCCGCGTCGCCCATCGACGACGACACCCGCAGGCAGTATCTCGGCGAGGCGTATTTCCTGCGTGCCTTCGCGTATTTCCACCTGGTGAGGATGTACGGGCCCCTGCCGCTGAGGCTCCATTTCGACGAACTGGGCGACATGGCCCGCTCGCCGGTCGCGGACGTCTACAAGCGGATCACCGACGACCTCGACCTGGCGTGCGAAATGCTCGACTGGGCGACGCCGGACAACAAGTGGGGACACGCCAACCGTACGGCGGCCAAGATTCTGCTGGCACGCGTGTACGTCACAATGGGATCGGCGGCGTTGGCCGGCAAGGTCAAGGTGCCGGTCGACATAAAGGGCGTCAACACGACGATAACGACGCGCGCAGTGGCCGGGTTCGAAAGCGCCAATGCGGCGGAGTACTACGGCAAGGTGAAGGAGATATGCGACGAGATGATACCCCGCCGCGGCACCGACTACGACCTGATGGCGGCCTTCCGCAACATCTGGGGCGCGAACAACACCCGCAACAAGGAGTTCGTGTGGGGAGTGACGGGCGACAAGCTCAAGGAGTACACCACCTCACACCTGGGGTACTACTACACCGCTCCCTGCTACTACGGACGCGGATGGGCCGGCATTACCGAACACGCCTTCGGCCTCTACTCCGGCAACGACGAGCGCGGCGAGCACGGCATATTCCATTACATCAAACAGGCGTGGAACAACACCGCCGCCTATGTGCGCGTGCCCAACAACGCGGCCAAGTACCCGACGGCCCCCGACGGCACGGCTTCGCGCGGGGTGGACAACTACTACTACACATACTTCATAACCAAATGGTACACCGGTGCCGGAACGGTCGACGCCCCGACCCCCAATGTCGCCTCGCCGGGCTACGAAGAGAAGGCGCAGGATGTGATACTGGTTCGTTTCGCCGAGCTGTACCTGTTGCGTGCCGAGGCGCTGAACGAGTTGAACAACCCGGCGGGTGCGCTCGCCGACCTGGACGTGCTGCGCGACCGCGCCAAAGCCGACCTGCTCGCGGGCAGCACCTCGGACAAGGAGGAGGTGCGCGGACTGGTGTTGCGCGAACGGGCCATGGAACTGGTGCAGGAGTTCAACCGCAAGTTCGATCTGCTGCGCTGGGGACTCTACCTCGACGTGATGAACCAGACCTCGTCGGTAAATATACAGGGGACCGGACAATCCATCTCGAAGGTGCGCCAGCCGCGCAGCATACTCTATGCCGTGCCGCTGAACGAGATAAACAACAACACGCTCTTCGGGCCCAACAACGACGGATGGTAGAATGGAGGGACGCGCGGCGTCTTCCGATATAAAAGGATAAATCATGAAAATACGAATAATATACCTGACACTGCTCCTTTCCGCCTCCATGCTGTGGGGTTGCAAGGACGAAGATTACAGCTACGGGGACAAGGGAGCCCCGCAGGTGGACCGCGTAGTCGACCCGGTGACATACGCCATATCGGACGAGGTATCTATAGGCCAGATGATCGAGGTCGTGGGATCGAACATGCGCTCGGTGAGCAGCGTGACAATTAACGGCACCGAGGTGCCACTGTCGCTGGTCACGAGGCTCGAAACGGGACTCTATTTCAGCGTGCCGCGCCTGCCGCGTGCCGAAAGCTACGAGATGACGATAATAAACAGTTTCGGACAGGCTACATACCCGCTCTCCATACTGTTCCCGCCGTTCTCGCTGACGGGCATACTCAACGAATACGCCCCGCCGGGCACGGAGCTCAAACTGCTGGGCGAGAGCATGGACCTATATGCCGTGCCGGGGGTGTCGAAAGTTAAATTCGGCGAACTGGAGGCCAGCGTGACGGCCGTCACACAGACCACGGTGTCGTGCGTCGTACCGGCGGGAGCCACCAACAAGATGGTAGTGAAGTTCGTTTCGTCGGCCACGGGCGAGGTCACGTGCCCGGTGCGCTACCGCGACAACACATACATCATCGAGAATCTCGAAAACTCGGCCACGACGCGCTACCCGGCATTTGTCGTGCCCAACGCCACGTTCCCCGCGCCGTTGAACCCCGCCCCGACGGAAGGCAACCAGTACACGCGCATCTCAGCCTCGTCGGGCACCACCAACATGGTCGGCAACTGGAACCTGACGATCCCAGAATCGTACTTCAACGCCGATGCCGAAAAGTACCTCCTCAAGTTCGAGTTGTGCACCCTAAAGCCGATAGCCTACCGCATAGCCATATCGCTCAACCAGGGAACGACCAACTACCTGCTCGGGCCCTCGTCGGCGACTTCGGACCAGGCGCTGATGCTCTCGACCGGCGGAGTATGGCAGACATTCTCGATCCCGATGACCTTCTGGAAGGCCAAAACAGGCACGAAGAACCTGCGTGTATATATCGGCTCGCAGCCCACGGGGGTGGTCTACGATTTCTGCCTCGACAACTTCCGCCTGCAACCCATCGAATGGTAATATAAGAGATGAAACGGACCATACTGACCACAGCCCTCGCGGCGTTGCTGTGCCTGCCTTTGCCGGCACAGCAGCCCGCGAAGAAGCAGGCTGCGCCGCAGCAGGTCGCGCAGCAGCCCGTAAAACAGGTTTCGCAGACGCCTCCCGCCGACACGGCATATTTCCGCGCCGGACTGTGGCGCTCGCAACTCGACGCGTACTACAAAGCCGACTCGGCACGCTTTCCCGCTCCGGGGGCCCTGCTCTTCGTGGGCAGCTCGTCGATACGCATGTGGCACGACGTGGCGGCCTATTTTCCCGAATACAGGGTGCTGGGGCGCGGCTTCGGCGGGGCGTGGATGAGCGACGTGCTCTACCACATCGACCGCCTGGTGATAGCCTACCGTCCGGGACAGGTGGTGCTCTATGCAGGGGAGAACGACATGGCCAACGGCGTGGCCCCCGAGACGGTGGCCCGCGACGTGGATTGTTTCCTGCGCCTGATGGAGTTGCATCTGCCGGGAGTCCCGGTGATAGTAATATCGCCCAAGCCCTCGCCGTCGAACGCCCGCTGGCTCGAAAACCAGCGGCGCGCGGGAGCGTTGATCGCCGAAGCGTGCCGCACGCGCACCAACGCCACATATGTCGACGTCGCCACTCCGATGCTGGGGCCTGGCGGGGAGTTTCGCGAAGAGTTATATCTCTCCGACCGTCTGCATCTTACGGCTGAAGCCTACCGCCTTTGGGCCCGGCTTATAACACCGCACCTGATACCTCAACGCAATGAAAAATAGGATAATCCTGCTGTTGGCGTTCTGTCTGGCGGCGGCCGTGGTGGCGGGACAACCGCAACGTCAGCTGGTAGAAGTGCGCGTCACCCCCCGGCAATGGGAGGTGGCCACGGGAGCGCAGGTGGCTTTCAGTATAGAGGTGCTGCGCGACGGGCATGCTGTGCGCGGCGCGGAGGTGGAGTACAGTTTCGGATCCGAAAAAATGGCGCCACGTGTGACACGCAAAGCGGTCTGCGATGGCGGCGCGATCAACGTGGATGCCGGGAAATGGAATGAGCCGTGCTTCGTGACGTGCCAGGCCTCGGTGAAGATCGACGGGAAAAGCTACCAGGGAATGGCCAACGTGGGCGTAGACCCGCTGGCAATACAGCCTGTGGCACAGATGCCAGCCGATTTCCGCGACTTCTGGAGCCGCGAGAAGGCGCGCCTCAAAAACCTGCCGTTAGACGCACGCATGACGCTGATGCCCGAGCGGTGCACTTCGCGCTCGGACGTCTACCACGTAAGTTTCTGTAACAACCGCGCCGGATCGCGAATCTACGGGATACTCTCCGTGCCGCGCGCGCCGGGCCGTTATCCGGCGATACTGTGTGTGCCGGGTGCGGGCGTGCGTCCCTACGCGGGCGACACATACCTCGCCGACGACGGGTTCATCGCGCTCACGATAGGCATACACGGCATCCCCGTGACGCTCGACAAGGAGGTTTACGACGCTATGGCCGCCGGGGCGCTGGACCGTTACTGGCTGCAGTCGCTCGACGACCGCGAGGGCTACTACTACAAGCGGGTCTACCTGGGGGTGGTGCGGTCGATAGATTTCATCTTCTCGCTGGGGCAGTTCGACGGACGTTCGCTGGCAGTCACGGGAGGGAGCCAGGGTGGCGCGCTATCTGTGGTGGCCGCCGGGCTTGACGAGAGGGTGACGTGCTACGCGGCGTTCTACCCCGCGCTGTGCGACCTGACGGGTTACCTCCACGGCCGCGCCGGGGGATGGCCCGCCATGTTCCGCAACAATAAACCCGCGGACGAAGGGGTGGCGGCGAAGGCCGCCGTCAGCGCGTATTACGACGTGGTCAATTTCGCACGTTCGGCAACCGCGCCGGGTTACTTCTCGTGGGGCTACAACGACGCGGTGTGTCCGCCGACCTCGATGTACGCAGCCTACAACGCCGTCACGGCACCCAAGCAGCTGGCCGTATATCCCGAAACCGGGCACTGGAACCACCCCGAACAGTGGGAGCGCAAACAGGCGTTCATAAAAAGTATCCTGCTCGCAAAATAATCGCATATGTCATTGAAAAAACACCTGATACGCTGCATGATGATAGTCTCGGTACCGGCGGCGGCCTGCGCGGCCGGCCCTGCAGGGAACTCCACAATGGTCGACCCCGATGCCACCGCCGCCACTCGCGCGCTATGGGTCCGCCTGAAAACAATAACGAAAACAGGCACGATGTTCGGCCACCAGGACGACACGGCCTACGGCATCGGCTGGAAGTACGAATCGGGGCGCAGCGACGTCCGCTCGGTGTGCGGCGACTTCCCGGCCGTCTACGGCTGGGAAATCGGCGGCATAGAGCTCGGCGGCGAGTCGAGCCTCGACTCCATCCGCTTCGACATGATACGAAGCCTGGCCTCCGAGGCGCGCGCCCGCGGCGGTGTCAACACCATAAGCTGGCACCCGCGAAATCCCGTCACCGGCGGCGACACGTGGGATACCACCGGCGGACGGGTCGTTGAGACGATCCTCCCCGGCGGCAGCAACCACGCGATGTTCACCGTGTGGCTCGACCGCGTGGCCGCTCTGCTGGGGTCGTTCCGCGACCAGGCGGGGGACCCCGTACCGGTGATATTCCGCCCCTGGCACGAGCATACGGGGAGCTGGTTCTGGTGGGGCCGCGACTTTTGCTCGCCCGCCGAATACACAGCCCTGTGGCGTTTCACGGTGGAATACCTGCGCGACACAAAGGGACTTCACAACATCGTATACTGCTACTCGCCCGACCGCGTGTCCGGCCAGGCCGAATATCTGGAGTGTTATCCCGGCGACGAATGGGTCGACCTTCTGGGACTCGACCTCTACCACCACGGCGGCGCCGAAGGTACCGCGGAGTATCGCCGGGCGCTGGACGCGTCGCTGGGCGTCGTGGCCGGAGTGTCCGGGCGCACGGGCAAGCCGTTCGCCCTGACGGAAACCGGCCTGGAGGGAGTCACCATCGACGACTGGTTCACCGGCGTGCTGGCCCCTTTGGTAGAGTCGCACGCACCGGCCTATGTGCTTGTGTGGCGCAACGCCTATGAGCGGCCCGGCCACTTCTACGCCCCCTATCCGGGGCATCCCGCCTGCGACGACTTCGCGGCGTTCTGCCGCCGCAGCGGCATACTGACAAATTCACGCCTTCCCGAAATGTACAAATGACTCTTCCTCTTATGGATTCCAAACTCAAACTCGAAGAACTCGAAAATAGCCACTCGCTGCTGCTTTCGCGTACCAACCAGCCCTGCGCAGGCGGCAACGGGATAGTGACGCGCTACAGCAACCCTATACTCACGGCTTCGCATATCCCCCTGACATGGCGATACGACCTCGATCCGGCGACAAACCCCTTCATGATGGAGCGCATCGGGGTAAACGCCGTGATGAACTCGGGGGCCATGAAACTCAACGGCAAATATGTCGTCATGGCGCGTGTCGAAGGGGCGGACCGCAAGTCGTTTTTCGCCGTGGCCGAAAGCCCCAACGGGATCGACAATTTCCGCTTTTGGGACTACCCCGTCACGATGCCGCAGACGGCCGACCCCGACATAAACGTCTACGACATGCGCCTCACAGCCCATGAAGACGGCTGGATATACGGAATTTTCTGTGTCGAGCGCAAAGACCCTTCGGCCCCGGCGGGCGACCTCTCGTCGGCGGTGGCCGCGGCAGGCATAGCCCGTACGCGCGATTTGCGGACCTGGGAGCGCCTCCCCGACCTGAAGGCCCCGAGCCAGCAGCGCAACGTGGTGCTCCACCCCGAGTTCGTCGACGGCAAGTACGCCCTCTACACCCGTCCCCAGGACGGATTCATCGACACGGGCAACGGCGGCGGCATAGGATGGGCGCTGGTCGGCGACATCGCCGACGCGCGCATCGACTCGGAACGCATCGTCAACCACCGCCACTACCACACCATAAAGGAGGCGAAGAACGGCGAGGGTCCCCATCCGATAAAGACCCCGCGCGGGTGGCTCCACCTGGCCCACGGCGTGCGCAACTGTGCGGCAGGACTGCGGTATGTGTTATATTTATATGTGACCGACCTGCATCGCCCCTGGGAACTGACGGCCGAACCGGCGGGTTATTTTATGGCCCCCGAGGGCGAAGAGCGTGTGGGCGACGTGTCGAACGTGCTTTTCTCAAACGGATGGATAGCCGACCCCGACGGCACGGTATATATCTACTACGCTTCGAGCGACACACGCATGCACGTGGCCACTTCGACCATAGACCGCCTGCTCGACTACTGCTTCTCGACCCCGCCCGACGGCCTTGCGACAGGCGCGTCGGTGGAAAATATCAAGAGGCTTATTGCTAAGAACATGGCGTTTGTGTAGCTTTGCGATCCATCAGGGAGAACCGTGCCTGCTCCCTCCCGGCGACGGGTGGCTGCGGGCCGGCCGCCTTACATGGCAAGGCCGGGACTGAAAAACTGTTTAAATGATTACCGATACATATGTCTTTGGGATACGGTAAATTTTAAAATGCACAACGGACTGAAAAATAATCCCGGTAATATTTTTAAGCGGTTCCTATGATAAAACTACGCGAAAAGATAGGCTACGGCCTGGGTGACATGGCGTCGAGTATGTTCTGGAAGATATTCGGGATGTACCTGCTGTTTTTCTACACAAAGGTGTTCGGCCTCTCGCCGGCCGCCGCGGGAACGATGTTCCTGATAACGCGCATCTGGGACGCGCTGATAGACCCCGTGATGGGTATGGTCGCCGACCGCACCGATTCGCGCTGGGGCAAATACCGACCTTACCTGCTATGGGGCGCGGTGCCTTTTGCCGTGATCGGGGTACTGACGTTCGTCGTGCCTGAATTCGGGCCCGCCGGGAAACTGGCCTACGCCTACGCCACCTACACGCTGATGATGATGGTATACTCGGTGGTCAATGTGCCGTACGCCTCGCTGCTGGGGGTGATATCGCCCAAGGTCAGCGAGCGCAACACACTCTCGTCGTACCGCATGTTCTTCGCCTTTGCCGGAAGCCTGTTCACATTTATGATCTTCCAGCCGCTGGTCGATTTCTTCTCCCGGGCCTTCGGGGGGGAGTTGCCCGGAGGCGGCGGGATAAGCACCTCGCCCGTTGGGTGGACCTGCGGCGTGGCTGTGGTGTCGGCGATATGCGTGGCGCTGTTCTGGCTCTGTTTCCGCTGGACCAGGGAGAGGGTGCAGGCCGTCGATGCGGGGCAGGAGGACGCCTCGGTGTGGGAGGACGTTAAAAAGCTGGCGCGCAACTCCCCGTGGTGGATACTGCTCGCCGGAGGGGTGGCGGCACTGCTGTTCAACGCCGTGCGCGACTCGGTGGCTATATTCTACTTCGTAGACTACGTGAAGATGCAGCAGACGACAGCCTTCATGGGCTGGACTACGGGAACTCTCTACCTGCTCACCGGGCAGGCTGCCAACATGCTGGGCGTAGCCCTCGCCGCACCGGTGTCGAACCGCATCGGCAAGCGGAGCACCTATATCGGGGCGATGGCCGTGGCTGGGGTGTTGAGTTGCCTGTTCTTCAGGCTCGGGCCGGGACAGGTGGCGGCGATATTCGCGTTCCAGTTCCTGATCTCGGTGTGCGCCGGAAGTATCTTCCCGCTGCTGTGGAGCATGTACGCCGACATTGTAGATTACCAGGAACTCAAGACGGGCCGCCGTGCAACGGGGCTTATATTCTCCTCGTCGTCGATGTCGCAGAAGATGGGCTGGGCCCTGGGCGGCGCCGTGACGGGATGGTTGCTGGCCATATTCGGCTACGACCAGGCCGCGGCGGCGCAAAGCGTGCGGGCAATTGAGGGGGTGAGGCTGATGATGAGCTGGATCCCGGCTATCGGGTGTGCCATCTCGGTGGTCGCGCTGTTCTTTTATCCCCTTTCAGAGAAACGCATGGAGAAAGTAACGTACGAGCTCGACCAGAAACGCAACGCAAACCTTCGTGCCGGTGGAAGAGCTTAACGTCATGGCGCGCGAGGCGGAAGAGATGCTTCGCGGCAACATACTAGGGTTCTGGCTCGACCGCATGACCGACCCCGCCGGCGGTTTCTATGGGCGCATCGACGGCCAGGGAAACGTACATGCCGATGCACCGAGGGGTTGCGTGCTTTACGCCCGCATCCTGTGGACATTTTCGGCGGCCTACCGCACGACGGGCGAGGTACGCTACAAGGAAGCCGCGAACCGGGCTAAGGCGTGGTTCATTGAGCATTTCACCGACCCTGTCTACGGCGGAGTATACTGGTCGGTCGACGCCAATGGCTGCCAGCCCGACACAAAAAAGCAGTTCTACGCGCTGGGCTTCGCGATATACGGATTGAGCGAGCACCACCGGGCCACGGGCGACGACGACTCGCTGCGGCGTGCGATAGCGCTCTTCGAAACCGTAGAACGTTACAGCCGCGATCCTCTCCACGGAGGTTACATCGAAGCGTGCACACGCGACTGGAGTCCCCTGGGCGACATGAGGCTGAGCGCCAAAGACGCCAACGAGAAAAAGACGATGAACACCCACCTCCACATACTCGAGCCCTACACCAACCTTTACCGTGTGTGGAAGGAACCCCGGCTCCGCGAGAGCCTGCGGGAGCTGGTGGGAGTGTTCCTCGAAAAGATATACCGTCCCGCGACGGGCCATCTGGGGCTCTTCTTCGACGAACGGTGGAACCTTCGCGACAGCGCCCGCTCCTACGGCCACGACATCGAGGCGGCATGGCTGCTGTGGGAGGCCGTGGATGTGCTCGACTACGCGGAATTGAAGGAGGCGGCGTTGCCGGTCATCGCACATATCGCCCGTGCCGCCGCCGAAGGGTTGCAACCCGACGGGTCGATGATTTATGAGACGCATCATGACGGGGCGGTCGACAGCGACCGCCACTGGTGGGTGCAGGCCGAAACGGTGGTCGGATACCTCTATATGTATATCCACATGGGCGACGAGGCGGCGCTGGGCAAAGCGTTGCGCTGCTGGGACTACCTGCGCGCCAACCTGGTGGATCTGCAGGGAGGCGAGTGGTGGTGGAGCATCACCGGCGACGGCGCCCGCAACACGGCCGACGACAAAGCCGGGTTCTGGAAATGCCCCTACCACAACGGCCGCATGTGCATGGAAATAATGTCGCTGGCGCGCGTGTAGTGTCTTTTGCATGCACGGCACATTCCGGCAGGGGTTTGCCCTGACATGTCGACCGCTTCGGCCGCCTTTTGCGAAGGGTCGGAATAACTGCCGATCCGCATAAATCAACTTCGAAAAAACCACGGATGAGACCGCTCGCACTCCTTTCGATCACACTTCTGCTTCCCCTGTTAACTGCGGCACAGGACACCTTCACCCTCAGGCGCGACATAGCCTACCGCAACGGCGGCGGCCCGTATGCCGACAACCGTTGCATGATGGACATCTACGCCCCCGAAAAACCGCCGGCAAAAGCGTTGCCGGTAGTGGTGTGGTTTCATGGAGGAGGACTTACCGAAGGGAACAAAGCCGTCCCGCCGCAACTCAAAGGCAAGGGCATTATAGTGGTGTCAGCCAATTACCGCCTCCTGTCGGGAGCGGCGGCAGGTGACGCGCAGCCCTTCGGGGGAAGCACCATCGACGAGACGATAGACGATGCCGCGTGCGCCGTGGCGTGGGTATTCCGCAATATAGCCGCCCTGGGCGGCGACACCACGCGCATAGTGTTGTCGGGGCATTCCGCCGGAGGATACCTCGCAAGCATGGTGGGGCTCGACAAAAGCTGGTTGGCCTCGTCGGGCATCGACGCCGACCGTATAGCGGCCCTGGTCCCGTTCAGCGGGCAGGCCGTGACCCATTTCGCACATCGCAGGCAGCTGGGTATGGGCGCTTTGCAGCCCGCCGTCGACCGTTACGCCCCGCTGTTCCATGTGCGGGGCCAGGCGCCTCCCTATATCATCATTACCGGCGACCGCAACCTCGAACTTCTGGGCCGTTACGAGGAGAACGCCTACCTTTGGCGCATGATGCAGTTGGCGGGGCATCCCGCGTGCCGCATCTACGAGATCGGCGGGTTCAGCCACGGTGCGATGGCCGGCCCCGGCTTCCACATCCTGCTCGACGAGCTCCGCGCCCTTGACGTAATAGACTAAGAAACTGTTTAATTTTCCTATTGAAAACCCGTTGTGCATTTAAGCAATATGAATTGTGGCTTAATACGCAAAATTGAGGATGATTCAAGCATTCGGGTCGGGGTTAACCCCGACCCGAATGCTTGAATGTCGCCCTAAAATACTCGTCAATGAACTTCATTCGCCTCAGTTTTGATAAGCCGTTGTGGTTACGCAATTTGGATTTCAGATCAGTGAACATACCCTCTAACGCATTATTGGTGTTTGGAATGCCTAATTCAATATAATCATACCACGTCCATAGATAGGGCATATTTCGTTTAATGCTCAAATAAGCGCTACGAAGTTTGCGGTGTGTATAATGTGTTTTGCCGGTGACGGGATCGCGACTCCGCTCCTTTATAAAATCACCCCATCGTTCTGACCATTCCTCGAATGCGCCCGTAAAGCTCTCTTTGTCTGTATGAGCCATGAACAACGCAAGGTCAAGCAGTTCGCGCGAAGCAGGCAGCTCCGGACGGCTGGTAAGGTATTTTTTGACAATCTTAACTTGGTGAAAATGGCACATTTGAATGCGGTACTTGCTGAGCATCTGAAGCATGCCACGAAGTCCGTCGCAGACAATACCCTCAATCTCAAAACGATTTTCCTCAAGCAAGGAGATGCCTTCCTGATAATCAGCCAGGGTTTCTTTATTGCGTATAAACTTGCGCCACAGCACCTTCCCTGTGCGTACATCCTTAATGACAACCACTCCGAAAGTCCATCCCCAGTAGCTTGTATCGACAAGAATAACAATGAGCTTAGATGAAGACACCATCCGTGGCGGACGGATGGTGTCGAAGCGGCGGCTTATGGTGTCATGGCTTATCCCATAGCGAGAGGAAAGCTGTTTTATGGTCTGTTTGCCATAAACATATTCATCCCATAATAGCTGATAATCAATAATTTCACGATTAATGAATTGTCTGCCGCATGACTTGCATAAGTGGCTCTGTATATGAAACTTAAAGCCATTCTTAACTATGGCACGCGAGCCGCAATAAAAGCATTTTTTTGGCCATATATTTTCAAATGATATAAATATATGAAATCTAATCTATTACACAATTTTCATCCTCAGTTTTGCGTATTAAGCCAACTCTGCGAGTTCCAGTCCGCCGCCGCCACATGCGGCGGACTGCCGGCCTTGACCTCAGACCAAGGCCGAACATGCCGACAAACAGCATTTTATTCATAAGATTAAATGCACAACGGGTTATAATTAATTACACCATCATTCATCATCGCCAGTGATCATTAAGTCGAGGATTTTAAGAATCAAAATATGGCTAAATAAATATTCGAGGCGGTCTGCAAAGACCGCCTCGAATATTTATTTAGCTATTTCAGTTACTTAATATAAACTTTACTTAGGTCTGGGTGCTTATACCAGTCGGCATCTTGCGCCCCATTGGTTTTAACCCAGTTCGAGAATTTCGGATAAGCAGAGTCTATACGTACACCACTCTTAGGAAGCAAGAACTGAGCATACGGAATTTTCAGAGCAAACGGGAAGCTATGATCCGATACATAATAAATGCCCTTAGACGGATCCGAACGGTCGTCATTGCGGCCCAGCCAGTCAGCCTTGGGAGTCGGAGCATAATTGGGCAGGTGCACCTCTTTGTCACGGCGACCAGTAGCCGATTCTGAAATCATAAACGGATTGTAAGGCGGCGCGGATATTTCGCGCAATGTCTGTTTGCTATTAGTAAATGTAGTGGTAATCGTGATTTCCCCTCCGCTCATCGACGACAATAGTTGGTGCATATTGCTGAATACCAGCAATGTGGCGGCAGGTTGCCCTTTCTCTATATGGCTACCAGGGTCAACGTCGAAAGTCCCCATACTTACGCTTGGATAGCTTGTACTCATTGTAACGCTTGCAAGACCTGATGTCGGGAGCGATCCCATCTGGTATCCGAAGCCGTTGCCATAAGTAGCGTACGACGCTAAAGGATAGAATGTATCTATGGTCTTAATCACACTGTTGTCAATTCCGCGACGGTGTACCTCCGATTTGTAACGAATAACCACATCGTTCATATCATAGTCGCCCATGCATGGCCACAGGTCTTCGAATATCAAAAGGCCCTCGTAGTTGATAATATAGTCGGGAATCGGTGGGTACGGAGGTTCCGGCAGGTCGTGGATATCTTCGTCGTCTATACCGTCGGCTTCGACATAGAAAATAATATCGTTGAAATCGTTGTCACAGTTGGGGCGGAGAACGTCTTCAAAAGTGATTGCCATAACCTTCTCCTGAGGGTTCGTATTTGGCACCTTGTAGCCCAAAGCCAGGTTATGCTGGCGATACTGCGGATCTGGCTGGATCGTTGCGTTGAAATCCAGATAGGTATATATCGGGTCGATGGTTTTGCTCACGTTACCCGTTGTGGCATTGTAGCTGCCCGGGATAATGAAGAAACCGATAGAGGTCCCTGCCGGGAAATCGTTCACCAGTTTGGCGCCGTCCCAATATTTGAGTTGTACGTAATCGCCGCTCTCCAGAACAACACCTTTGTCGTTCACGTAAGATGCGTCGGGGAAAGCGATGATCTTCTTGACATCATTGACCGATGCCGGAGGGTTGTTCGTCGGATAGGTGAAATATCCCAACGTAGTGTGCTTGCTGGCGCTCATGTGGGCAAACACCAACTTCACATCGTTAGTAGCTTTTGTAAGGCGGATGTTGGTGACGACCGGAGCCTGAAGATATTCAGGATGGTTTACGTTCACATGTTTGCTCGGGGGTAGTGCCACTCTCAGGGCCTCGAGCATACCTGCGGGCAACGATTGGTGTTTTGCGTCCACCGGCTTGCCGTAGGAATCCCAGTCACAGAGAATTGCCATGTCGGCAGGATATGTTCCCGTGCGGGTAACCGGAGCCGATTTGGTGCCAAGCTTAGTGAGATCCATAGTGATCGAACCGTTGGTTACCTGGGCTTTAACCAATGAGGGAACTCCATACTGTTCTGTAACGATATATGCTTCCGCTACGGCAGAAGGTATATCGATCACTTCGCTGTATGTTCCATCGGCTTTGGTTGTCGCTCCGAATACAGGTTTAACACCATCTTTAATGGCATTATTGGAATCAAACGGATTTTCCTCGTAAACCTCGAAAAATACCTGGGTTGACTTACCGTAATTTACACTGAGAGTGAAATCTTTAGTGGTTTCAAACCCAAAATAGGCATCTTTTCCGTCGGGTGCGGGCCCCGAATTCTCTTTCTGGCAACTTTGCATCGCGGCAATCATGCCGAAAGCACATGCGAAAAGCAGTAATTTCCTCATATTGTTATAAATAGATTATTGTTCTTTTAAAAAACACATAACATGAGCCCATCTCACGTTTCATATCACTATGCAAATGTAAATTAACGTTGATTAATAACAAAATTTTTTTGCTGTTTTTTTCAATATTTTCCATTAAGAAACGATTTTCTATTGTTTTTCAGCCGATTTTCCGATCCATGGAAAAGAAATACCGGCCTAAATATGGATCTGCGTGCATTATAAACCCGGATGTGGTCGGAAAAATATTTCCTGTGGAAAATTAATTTATTTTGTGAATATTTCTGCAAATTACTTATTATTAATTCTTTGACTGGCATGTTATGCGTTTTTTGTTGAAAGTGGATATGCTTCAGCCGAAATATTGATCTCGAATCGTTACCTTTGCAAATCAAAATTGAAGACAGATGAAAGTAGTGTTATTCGGGCTTGCGGCATCGGTGCTGGCATTGATATGCGACAATTATATATACAGGCGTTTTATCCGGGACAGCGTGCTGAGGTGGTGGTGGAAAAACATCTATTTATGGTTTTTTACAGCTCTCGACCTGACGGCTTTAATCGGCATAGTGGCATTCAGATGGACTGTCAACGCTACTCCCGAAAAGATGCATATACTACTCTGGATCACAGCCATATTTTATATGAATCTGGCTCCGAAGTTCGTTTTTTGCTTTTTTTCGTGGTGCGATTCCCTCACCGGGTCGGTTTTTCGCCGGTATCATATTTTAAGATGGATCGGGGGCATTCTCGCATTGTATTTTTTGGGAGAGATGATATGGGGTATTACCGAGGGGAGGCAACGGCTTGAAATCAAAGAGTTGACCATTGCTTCCGCCAAACTGCCGGAAGCGTTTGACGGGGTTAGAATAGCCTTTTTCTCGGATATCCATCTGGGAAACCTTTTGCAGGCTGAGAAAATGGTGAAAAATCTCGTAGCGACAATAAATTCATTGGACCCGGACTATGTGGTCAATGGCGGCGATCTGGTGAACATTCGTGCCGACGAGATAACGCCCGCATTGCTGGCAGAACTGTCGCGCTTCGAGAGTCCTGTTTTTTCGGTTTGGGGCAACCATGATATAGGGTTTTATATCTTCGATTCGACTACTTTGACGCCGAGTGGAAGCGTCGCGATGTTGCGCGATTACCAGCGCCGCATGGGATGGCGATTGCTGGAGGACGAAACGGTGTATCTCCATCGTGGCGGTGACAGCATCGCTATCTCCGGTGTAGGCTATCCTCCGGGTCTTGGGCACATGGGTGGGAATTCGTTGATGGCCGGTGTTGATCTGGATAAGACATATCGCAACCTTCCCGACTCGGTATTCAATATTATGATAGCCCACACGCCACACTTGTGGGATGAGATTCGCGCTTGCCACAAAAGTACGCTCACCCTGTCCGGACATGTGCATGCCATGCAGATGAAGGTGCGTTTGTTCGGCCGGGAGTTTTCGCCGGCTCAGTTCATGTATCCGCGCTGGAGCGGCCTTTACCGCGAGGATGATGATTTTTTGTATGTAAACGATGGTATAGGTTATGTTACTTTCCCGATGCGGGTCAACACCTATCCCGAAATAACCCTCATTACCCTGACGCGATGCGAGTGATAGTTTCTGCCGCTATGTCGGCCGATGGTTATATCGACGATTGCCGTCCCGGGCGCCTGGTATTATCTTCATCCGAGGACTGGGAGGAGGTTTACGCTTTACGCAGCCGCTGTGATGCGATACTGGTCGGGGCTAATACTCTGCGTCGCGACGATCCGTCGCTTAAGGTCAAAAGCCTGTCTCACCAGGCCGAAAGGCTCGCCCGTGGACAGCAGGAGGATATAATGAGAGTTACGCTCACCCGTGATGGTGGCCTCGACCCGTCGTTGCGCTTTTTCGATGATGCCGGACATAAAATTATATTCGCTTCGCGGACGGCAGGTCTTTCGTCGGTGGAGCATAGGGCGGAAATAGTTCGTTACGATACTGTTACGGCCAATATTATTTTATCGGAATTGGAACGCCGCGGAGTCGGCACATTGCTGGTCGAGGGAGGAAGCGGGATATTGCAGATGTTTTTCGGGGAGCGTGCAGTGGATGAATTCCGGTTGGCGGTAGCTCCGTTTTTTGTCGGCAATGGGGTACGGCTTATCGGCGGCCACATGCCCGGCCAGGGACCTATGCGGCTCAATGAAGTAAAAATGCTCGGAGGGATGGCGGTGTTGCACTATGATCTGCATTCCGATTATTCGTTGTTGCGTATGGCCATAGAGGAGAGCCTGCTGTCGCAACCCTGTGATAGAGCCTATAGGGTGGGGGCGGTTGTGTTGACTCGTGGAGGTGCTATATACAAAGGACATACCCATGAAACATCGCCGGAAAACCATGCTGAAGAGGAGGCTATAGCCAAAGCCGTGGTGGCAGGGGAAGATTTAAGCGGTGCCACGATATACTCGTCCATGGAGCCGTGTTCCGTGCGCCGGTCGAAACCTGTGCCATGCAGCGAACACATTATCCGGCGGGGTTTTGCGCGTGTGGTGTATGCTTTTGCCGAGCCTTCGCATTTTGTGGAGGGCCGCGGCGATGAGATGCTTCGTGAGGCGGGAGTCGAGGTGGTATGTATCGGTGAAATGGCCGGTGACGTTGCCCGGATAAACTCCCATATTTTGAAGTAGAACGGCCCGGGTTCCGGCAAGGGTAACACTAAGAAACTGTTTAAAAATATTTCTTTCGTTCTTTTCCTGCTGTTTGCCGCGCTTTTTCGCGGTGGGATTCGTTAAACAGGAGCCGCTATTCGCCTCATTCCTCCACAAAAAATCATCGACAAACAGATGTAAAATAACTTCGGTAATATTTTTAAACAGTTTCTAAGAGGTTGTCTGATTTTCCGATAGGAAGTAGTTGCGAATTATTTTCAGGGCTATTTTACGCAAAAATCGAGGAGTATAGTGGTGCTATGTGACGAGATTTTCGTAAAAAAGAGGCCGAAAAGAAACGACAAATATTTTCCGTGGGAAATTCAGACAGACTCTAAAAACGCGCCCGCCGGCTCCATTTGGAGCCGGCGGGCGCGTTGTAGTGAACTGTTGTGCATTTGAAAACAGATCAGTTTAGTATAACAACGGCTTTACTCCCACTCGATAGTTGCGGGCGGTTTCGATGATATGTCATACACCACGCGGTTGATCCCCTTGACTTTATTGATGATCTCGTTCGACACCTTCGCCAGGAACTCGTACGGCAAATGCACCCAGTCGGCGGTCATGCCGTCGGTCGAAGTCACGGCACGCAACGCCACACAATTCTCATACGTACGCTCGTCGCCCATCACCCCTACCGACTGTACCGGCAGCAGGATCACACCGGCCTGCCATACTTTATCGTAGAGACCTTCTTCACGCAACATGTCGATAAATATTTTGTCGGCGTTTTGCAGTACGGCTATCTTTTCGGCCGTTACCTCGCCCAAAACCCTGATCCCGAGGCCAGGACCCGGGAACGGATGGCGTCCCAACAGATGTTCCGGCAGCCCAAGCTGTTTGCCCACTCGACGTACCTCGTCCTTGAACAGGAGGCGCAACGGCTCGACTATGCCGAGGTTCATCTTTTCGGGTAAACCTCCCACGTTATGGTGCGACTTGATAGTTGCCGACGGGCCGCCGTTCACAGAGACCGACTCGATCACATCGGGATATATCGTACCTTGCGCCAGCCACTTCACTTCGGTAAGTTTTTGCGCTTCGCTGTCGAATACTTCTATGAAATCGCGCCCGATAATCTTGCGCTTCGCCTCCGGGTCGGTAACTCCCTTAAGGTCGCCGAGGAATTTGTCTCCTGCGCGCACTCCTATCACATTCAACCCCATATGTTTATATGAGTCCAATACCGTTTCGAACTCATTTTTGCGCAACAGGCCCGTGTCGACAAATATGCAAATCAGTTGTGAGCCTATGGCTTTGTTGAGCAGAACCGCCGCCACCGACGAGTCGACACCGCCCGAAAGACCCAGTACGACTTTATCCTTGCCGACCTGCTCTTGTATGGCGCTTATCGTCTCCTCGATGAACGACTCCGGCGTCCAGCTCTGTTCGCAGCCGCAGATACCCGAAATGAAGTTTTCGATCAGTTCCCGGCCCTGGGTCGAATGGTAGACCTCGGGATGGAACTGTATCCCCCATGTTTGTTCGCCTTCTATCCTGTAAGCAGCCATTTCCACATCGCCCGTGCTTGCCAGGGTAATGTATCCTTCCGGAATACTGCATATGGTATCGCCATGCGACATCCACACCTGGGTCGGATTGTCGAGTCCCTTCAGCAGCGGGTCGTCTCCTTTGAGTATGGTTAGTTTGGCCCGGCCGTATTCGCGCGAATTGGTGGAGTTCACCTCGCCGCCGAAACATTTGGCAAGATATTGTGCTCCATAACAGATACCGAGCAGCGGCAACTTCCCCTTTATGCCCGACAAGTCGACCTGCGGGGCGTTGGCGTCGCGCACCGACGAAGGGCTGCCCGAGAGGATCACTCCCTTGAACGAAGGATCGAGCTCGGGAATTTTGTTGTAGGGATGTATCTCACAATAAGTGTTCAGTTCGCGGACACGGCGGGCTATCAGCTGTGTGTACTGCGATCCGAAATCGAGAATAAGTATCTTTTCCTGCGACATATGGTGTGTTTAAAATTGTTTCGGTCATTGTATGTTTCCGCGCCCCCGGACTTAGCTTCGGACCGTGGCCCCGAGCGTTGTTTCGAATCGTTTTATAAGGTTGCCCATAACACGGTCTATCTCCTTGTCTGTCAGAGTATGGGTTGTGTCTTCTATTATGAAGCTAAGCGCATACGACTTTTTACCATCGGGCAGGTTTTTGCCTTCGTATACGTCGAAGAGCATCACATTCTTCAATAGTTTACGCTCCGCCGTCAGAGCTTCACGACGCAGGGCTTCGAATGTAACATCCTTGCCCACGAGCAGAGCCAGGTCGCGTTTAACCTCCTGGAACTTCGATAATACAGACGCCTGCACCTTGTGGCGACCGGCCATGGCGGCCAACAGGTCGAAGTCAAACTCCATAAAGAACACTTCCGGCTTCACATCGAATTTGCGCTTTACCGCCTGGGCGACCCTGCCCATGGTCAAAAGCGCTTTACCTGCGGAACTCACCGTGACTGCACCGTCGAATTCGGCGACCGGCACCGCCTCGGTTTGCAGACCGTATATATCGGTGCCGAACCGTTTCAATATCTTCTCCGCCACGCCTTTCAGTGTGAAAAAATCGGCTGCCGCGCTTTTCTGATTCCATGAAGCGGCAATAAAGTTGCCTGTCATCACCACAGCCAGCCGTTTTGTTTCGCTGTATGGCGCAAGTCCCCCTTCATTTGCTTTATCCGGATCATAGACATAGGTGTTGCCGAATTCGAACAACTTCAGGTCGGGATTGCGGTGGTTGATATTGAGTTCCACGGCTTCCATAGCATTGTAAAGCAGCGTCTGGCGCATAACGCTAAGATCCGTGCTCAACGGATTGACTATCCTCACACACCGGTCGATAGGGTAGGATGTGCCCTCCCATTCATAGTACGAAGCTTTGGTCAGGGAATTGCTCATTATCTCAGTGAACCCTGCCCCGGCCAGCATGTCGCCTATGACGCGGGTCAATTTTTCTTTATCTGGCTTCGGGGCGTAAGATAATGTCGAACGCACCTGTACAGGTATCTCCACGTTGTTGTAGCCGTAAATGCGCAATATCTCTTCCACGAGGTCGGCTTCCCTCTGTACGTCGACACGGTAGGGCGGCACAGCCACCGTGAACAGGTCGCCCGACTCGCTCTCGATCTTTATATCGAGCGCGTCGAGTATGCGGTGTATCGTCTCGCGTGGGATCTCTTTTCCTATCAGTGTACTGATCCTGCCATAAGATGCCTCGAAGGTAAAAGGCCGCACAGGATCGGGATAAATGTCGACGACGGGTGACGAGATTTTACCTCCCGCAAGTTCGACTATCAGCATTGCGGCCCTCTTCAGCGCTGTCAGCGTCATATCCGGGTCGGTGCCCCGTTCGAACCTGAATGACGAATCGGTATTGAGCCCATGCCTGCGTGCCGTCTTGCGCACCCACACCGGGTTGAAGCACGCGCTCTCCAGGAATACGTTCCGGGTGGACTCCGTTACGCCCGAATCCAGACCTCCGAATACCCCGGCTATGCACATCGGCCTTTCGGTGCTGCATATCATAAGGTCTGCCGCCGATAGTTTGCGTTCCACCCCATCCAGCGTGACGAACGGCGTTCCCTCATTGCAGGTGCGCACCACTATCTCTCCGCCTTCGATCTTGTCCGCGTCGAATCCGTGCAGGGGCTGCCCCAACTCGTGAAGTACGAAATTGGTGACGTCCACCACATTGTTCTTAGGGTTGATCCCTATCGTGCGCAATCTGTTTTGCAGCCACTCGGGCGATGGCGCTACCGTTACGCCGCTTATCGTTACTCCGCTGTAACGCGGTGCCGCCGCCGGCTCCACGACTTCAACCCCGATTGTGAAGCTGCCGTCGCCTTCCACAAAACCGCCGGTCGCAGGCAGGGCCAATTCAACTTCCTGCCCGTCTGTCTTCAGCCTCGCGGCCAGGTCACGCGCCACCCCGTAGTGCGATGCCGCATCTATGCGGTTTGGTGTCAAACCTATCTCTATCATATAATCATCCTCGATTCCGAGTACCTCGCGGGCCGGGGTTCCGGGAACGGCCGGTTCGCTTAAAACCATGATCCCCGAATGATCGTCGCCGAGTCCCAACTCGTCGGCCGCGCATATCATACCGAGTGATTCGACACCGCGTATCTTGCTGCGCTTTATTTTGAACCCTTCGTTTTCACCTTTCGGATAGAGCGTGGTGTTTATCGTGGCCACGAGCACTTTCTGACCGGCCGCCACATTGGGTGCGCCGCAAACTATCTGCAACGGCTCGCCCGCTCCCACGTCCACGGTAGTTATGCTGAGTTTGTCTGCATCGGGATGTTTGCCGCATGTCAGTACATGGCCCGCCACCACTCCTTCGAGCCCTCCGCGTATCGGTTCGTAACGCTCCAGCGACTCTACTTCGAGTCCTATGTCGGTTAATGTAGTGGCCAGTTGTTGTGGGGAAAGACTGGTTTTAAGGTATTCTCTGAGCCAATTAAGGGAAATCTTCATCGTCCGTATAAATTTTAGCGCCGAAAGATACGAATTTCTTTGCGATTAACCTGCCCGGTATGCCAAAAAACGACGCACGGTTCGCATGAATTGTGCAAGCCGTACGTCACTATGGATTGCTTCTGATCGTTTATGCTGTCGCTTGCCTCGAATGGTATCATTGTCCGATCCGAGGGTAGCTTCTAAAAGTTACACGCCTTTCCTGCAATGCTGAATCACATTTCGGAATCTTTTTTAGTTTTTGCGACTATGCGTACCAATACATATCTTAAACTCGATCCGTCCTGCATGACCTGATGTTCCGGTATAGGAATAATTTTCACCACAATAACATGCTCATATCCCTCTTCATATATAAATCCTTCTATCGGGTCCGGCATGCTCTTCCACTGTGATTGTCCCTTCTCGCGGATCATCAGGCAATCGCTATACAATCCTGTCCAACTCAGGTATTGGTTTTTTTGCGATGCCACGGTCCATTGTCGTGTTTCGTAATCATCTTATTGCATGATGACAACAACAATATGGGGCTAAGTAACAAACTCAATATGAAATTTTTCATAATATTGAAAGTTTATTAGTGTAATTTTAATGAATCAATATTTTTGCAATTAATAGTGATTAAGGAGCAATAGAATATTCGGAATCGAAATACTGTAATGTATTACCATAATCCATTTCGTATATACACCGCGTATTGTCTAGTGTTATTACAGATGCTCCGGCCGGCGTATATGCGTGAATAGTATATTGGTATAAAATTACGGAGGTGCTCTTATTGTCGATTTCAGTATATGTATAGCAAATGAGACGTGGCGCTGTAAGTGATACCGGGGTCGTGCTGTTACGGTCTGCTATAAATTCAATCCTGTTACTGTATTCATAACCCCACCTATCGTACCCATCGTAAAATGCCTCGTCATTTATGCGATATAATTCTCTTTTAATTACAGCAAACGGGGGGGCGTAAATAAATTTAATTCCTTCTATATCCCAATAAGAGAGATAACTTCCTTGTGAATAAAATGGTTGACCGTTTTTTTCAGCATTGTTGGGTTATCACGACTTGTTTCATCTACAGAAAATGCCCATGAATGATATAGCATAATTGAATTAAAATCGAATGGACCAATATCATAACCTGCATTTCCTGTTTGAGAATATAACTTGAAATTATGATCTTTACCAGATTGGATGTTGCCCCAGATAATGTCTATATATTGGTCTGTTACACGGCCACCTACTTTTCTATCTCCACGATACTCACCCTCAGCGCTGGGTCGCTACGGGTTACCGCCGAAGCTACGTTTTCAGCCAATCCGCGGGTATCGAACGAACTGATAATAAACGTATAGGTTGTCAATCCGCTCTGGTCTTCGGGGCCTGCCACACGGGCTATGTCGTGCGATCCAAGAAGTTGTTGCACAGCCTGTTTCGTCTGGGCAGGAAGATCGTTCATTGTAGTTGAAATCTCTACACGGAACAACTTGCCCACATCTTCCTTGGGCACGGTCGGCATTGCTGACCCGACTTCTGATATATTGCTGTATTGCCCGCCGACCCAAAGCACTATTTCCGGATTTTTAAACCCCTTTTCTTTCAACGTTTTTTGCGCCTTCTGCGCCTCCTCTATCGTGGCGTACCCTCCCGCGAAGTAACGGTAGTAATTGTTGGGGGCTATCATGTAACTCAACGGGTAGGCCCCGCGGAATATCGAAGGCTGCTGCGCTTTGGCGAAAGTCCCCAGCAGCAGGCGATAGACACTGCCCGTAGCATATACCTTGGTCTTTGGGATCGGATTTTGGGCGGTATATTTGGGCCTTGTGGAAAATCCGATATTTTCGTACTGTATGAACACCTTTTCCGTGAGCGTTATCTTAGGCAGGTCGAATCTTAGCCGGGCTATGGCCGCCTGTATGTTACGTAAAGAATCCACAGTACGTTCCGAACCCACGATCCCGGCAATCGTGGTTTCATAAAATATCAGCACATTCTTCTCCAACGGATAGAATGCCACCGCGTCCGATGCCGTTTTCCCTTTCAGTCCCGCTTCCGTCACCTTCATGTTGGTGGTCAGTTTTTCTGCTTCGGTAAGTTGTGCCGTACGGTTGGTCTTATATAACAGGTAGTTGTATACGTAGGTTTTATTGTCGAAAATAGAGTTCCACACCGATGCAAGCGAATCGGCGATACGGTTGTTGATGCCGCTTACGACTTTGTATTTCCCAGATATGCTGTCGGCCAATTCCACTGTCGGCGCGAGCCTGTACTGTTCTTCGAGGATACTAATCGTAACGTAGTTATTGCGATAGGCGTTCAGCATATCGGCTACCTGGCGTTCCCTTTTTTGTGCTGCGAGCAGCGAAGCGTAGTCGGCGGCGGCAAGCTGGGACTTAAAAAACGTGTTATCCCAAAAACCTGCCGATCCGTTATACACCGGCACGTCGGGCTCATTTTCATAGCGGTCGATGTGTCGGCCGAGATTATTTACAACCCACTCCTGTTCTATCGAATTTATGCGTCCGCTTATCTCTCCACTCTGGTTACGGATGTCGAAAAGCTGATCTTCCAACTGCAGTATCTGGTTGCTGTATTGTTGCCTCAGGTCGGGGTTGTCGCGGAATCCGGCCCGCATGGCGGAAGTTATTTTTACTATCGAGTCCTCTTTGGCCAGCAGTGCCGCTTCCTGGGTCAACAACCTCATATATACGCTGTCCTTCTCCAGACCCGCCACACGGGCTTTGACTTTCGGCGCCTGCCCGTGGACCGTTGCAGCCGATATAAAGAGAAACATTGTTATATATATAAATCGTCTCATCTTAAGTGATTGATAATGATTAATGGTGCATTTTCGAGGCGTTTGCGGAGCAGATTTTTCGGCGGCAAGCGCAGGTTTGCCGGTGGCAAATCGAGCGTTGACGGCGGGAAAAGATGTCCGAGAAAGATCGAATAAAATAGACCATTAATTGTTTGAAATTACTTAGAAACTGTTTAAATTTATTACCGAAGTTATTTTATAGTTGTTTGCCGATGATTTCTCGCGGTGGGATGAGGCGAATAGCGGCCCCTGTTTAACGAATCACACCGCGGGAAAGCGCGGAAAAGAGAATAAAAGAACGAAATTAATAAATTCAAAACAGCTTCTTA
>JAVBMJ010000002.1:0-3009 GCA_031552535.1 Rikenellaceae bacterium | reverse complement strand
TACATAAAATAAACAAAATAAAAAATGATGTTGTGCACCAATAATTTAATTCAAATTTGTTTCCGGCCCCACTACGGTATATCAATATAAAGCCCGGATGTGGTAAAAAACAGGGCAGTTCAAAACGCCCTATGCTTATTTATGCCGTTTGTGGAGTTCCCTTTCCAGGTCGGCAATGGAGCACCCGGTAGCTTCGAGCAGCACAATAAGATGGTATACGAGATCCGACGCTTCGTAAATCATAGCTTCGCGGTTGCCGGCGACAGCTTCGATCACCGTCTCAACGGCCTCCTCGCCCACTTTTTGCGCTATCTTGGGGACGCCTCTATCAAACAACTTCGTTGTGTAGGACCCTTCGGGCATCTGCTGGTAGCGGCGTTTGACAACCCTTTGCAAGCGCCGGATAAAACCCTCGTCGTCGGCATCCGGAATTCCAGTGTCGAAACAAGTCGTAGTCCCGCAATGGCAGGCAGGGCCATGAGGCAATACTTTAACAAGCAATGTGTCGCGGTCGCAATCCAGTGATATGGAACCGACCTCCATATAGTGGCCACTGGTTTCGCCTTTGGTCCACAGCCTGCCGCGCGAACGGCTGTAGAACGTCACACGGCCCGTGGCCAAAGTACGTTCGAAAGCCTCGCTATTCATGTAGCCCAACATCAGCACCCTGAGCGTGTCGCGATCCTGCACAATGGCAGGAACGAGTCCTCCATGGTGTTTGCTGAAATCTATATCCTGTACCCGTATCATATTAATTATCTCATTAAAATGTTTCTCTCTTTAAGCCCCTGCTTGAGCACGGGGATCGGAATTTCGCCATAATGGAATATCGATGCCGCAAGCGCTGCGTCAGCCCTGCCCAAAGTAAGCACACGGGCAATATCGTCTATGTTTCCCGCCCCGCCGGAAGCTATGACAGGGATGCGCAACATATCGGACAGTGTGGCGAATGTTTCACAGGGGTATCCGCTGCGGGTTCCGTCGTGGTCCATCGAGGTAAACATTACCTCCCCTGCGCCACGCTCCTGCGCTTCACGGGCCCAGGAAAACAATTCACGCTCCGTGGAGCGTGTGCCTCCATGCGTGGTCACGGTCCAGCGGCCGTCTATAGTTTTAGCGTCGATGGCCACAACAACGAACTGGCTGCCGTAGGCTCCGGCCAGTTCGCCTATTAGTTCGGGGCGCGTCACAGCGGCGCTATTGACCGTGACCTTGTCGGCCCCGGCCATAAGCAGCCTATATGCATCGTCGACCGACGATATGCCGCCTCCCACCGTAAACGGGATATCTATGCAGGCTGCGATACGGCGCACGAGCCCCGCAAAGGTCTTACGTCCTTCACGTGTGGCGCTAATGTCGAGGAACACCAATTCGTCAGCACCTTCATCGGCATATTGGCGCCCCATCTCCACAGGGTCGCCCACGGAACGTATCCCCTCGAAATTGACGCCTTTCACAGTTTGCCCGTCACGGATGTCCAGACAGGGTATTATGCGTTTCGCAACCATTCTTCCAAATCCGTTAATCCGATCCTGCCTTCATAGATGGCTTTGCCCACAATAACGTTGCATAAACCCGATTGATCGAGGCGGCGTATGTCGTCCATAGATGCTATGCCGCCACTTACGGTGATCTCCATCTGAGGATAGCGTTGTTGCAGCGATTCGTATAACTCGAACGAAGGTCCCGACAACATGCCATCCTTCGATATATCGGTGCAAATAACCTGCCGTAACCCGAAGGGAATAAACCTGTCGATAATATCATTTATGCCGATCCCGGAACTTTGCATCCAACCGTGGGTAGCCACGCTCCCGTCCTTCACATCGGCCCCGAGGATTATGCGGTCGCTGCCCCACTCTCCGAGCCACTCGGAGAGAAGGGAGGGCGAAGTGACGGCCACGCTGCCGCATATGGCCCTGTGCGCCCCGCTGTCGAAGACACTGCGCAACGCCCCGGCGCTCTTTATACCACCGCCATACTGCACGTCGAATCCCGTTGCTGAGACTATCTCCTCCAGCACCCCGAGGTTTACAGGTTTCGATGCTTTGGCCCCGTCGAGATCCACAAGATGAAGGCGGCGGATACCTATATCGGCGTAACGGCGGGCCACATCCGCCGGACGATCCGAATAGATCGTACGCTGCGAATAGTCGCCACGGGTGAGCCTCACACACCGGCCTTCGATAAGGTCGATGGCTGGAATTATCTCTATCCTTTTAGTATCGCTCATACGTCCATGAAATTACGCAATATATCGGTTCCTATACCCCCGCTTTTCTCGGGATGGAACTGCGTACCGAAAAAGTTATCGCATGCAAGCGCCGCGCTGAACCTGCCTCCATAGTCGGTGGTTGCAACCGTGTCGCCACACAACCCGGGAGCATAGGAATGGACATAATACACCCAGGCTCCGTCGTCCACGCCCTTGAACATCGGCGAACGCAACTCTTCAATAGTATCCCACCCCATATGCGGAACCTTGAGTTCGCCGGGCGATAGTAAGAGGGTATCGGTGTCGAAAATACCCATGCAATAGCAATCACCCTCGTCGCTGCGGCGGGTCATCAACTGCATGCCGATACAAATTCCCAGTACCGGACGTCTCAACATTTTTATAACCTCATCGAGGCCGCGTTCGCGCAACTTACCCATAGCCCTGTATGCAGCCCCGACACCGGGCAATATAACCCTGTCGGCGGATGCAATAACCCCTGCATCTGAAGTCACCACATATTCAGCTCCCAACCGGCCCAAAGCATCGGCAACCGAACAAAGATTGCCTGTGCCATAATCAACTACAGCTACCATAATACCCAACCGTCACAATCACTAAAAAGTATCTGTCTCATATAAAGTCCGGTAATTTTTCATTAGTGTCCACTAAAAATTCATAAAAGTTCTTTGAAATAGTTGAAGTTCAATTTGTTACAAGAGTTTTTCGAGTCAACGGATTTAAAATTAGTTTTGCGGTCAGAATCAGACCGTTATGCAAAAGGATAAGTACGT
>JAVBMJ010000076.1:0-30481 GCA_031552535.1 Rikenellaceae bacterium | reverse complement strand
ACGTACTTATCCTTTTGCATAACGGTCTGATTCTGACCGCAAAACTAATTTTAAATCCGTTGACTCGAAAAACTCTTGTAACAAATTGAACTTCAACTATTTCAAAGAACTTTTATGAATTTTTAGTGGACACTAATGATTACAGGAACGAAAAGACCTGCTATTAATCCAAGTGAAGTAAAGATTTATATTGACCCGCCAACTCAATATGAAATTATTGGAATCGTTGAAGCTTCAAGCGATGTAGAGTTTTCAAGACAATCTGCACAAGATAGAGTAATGAATGAACTAAAATCGCGAGCAGCTAAAGTAGGAGCAAACGGTGTACTTTTGACTAATACGGGAAATCAATCAAGTGGAATGACAGGGTTTTATTCCAATGGTATTTTTTATGGAGGAACGAGTGACAAAATAGTTGCGCAAGGAAAAGCAGTATATGTAATTCAAGAATGAGGATAGCAAAAGACAAATGGGCGGCACCTAACTTGCGGTCTGCTTTCAGGCGGGGCGAAAGCGTAGTTTGCAGCTTTTGCCGCCCGCTTCGGCTTTTGTCTCGTGGGATAGTTTGGTCGCCCGCAAACCCGCTCGCAAGCAGCCGCCGGAACGTTAAGGGCAAGGAGCGAAGCGGATTGCCCTTAACGTTGCGCGCAATGCGAGGACTGTACATCAAAAATTGAAAAAATATGATAACAATTATTGATTAATTCTAAAACGGAAAATGTTATGTCATACTTCTGTAATTTAACAAACAACGTAATGGAGCCGGAAACCATTTCAAAAAACAGAGCAAGCCTAAAAAGCCACACGAGTAGGAGAAACCTTTTACGGAAAATGAGTTTCGCATCATTGGTGGCATTCATCTTTCTTTCTTTTGCAACCGGCGTATCTGCCCAAACATCGGGCAGACTGGGCGACAACCTGACTTGGGCTTTAACGGGCGGGACGCTCTCCATTAGCGGCGACGGCGCAATGCCGGCTTCTCTTTCGGCTGCGGCTAATTTGCAACCGTGGGTGTCGGTAAAAGACAGAATTACCGCTGTCGTCATCGAAGACGGCGTTACAACAATTGGCATCGGCGCTTTTGAGGGCTGTTCCGGTATAAAAACCGTAACCATCGGCAAAGGTGTTACGTTGATACGCAACTTCGCTTTTCGGAACAGCGTCTTAACGTCGCTTATCATTCCCGAATCCGTCGCCGAAATGGAAACGGACGCTTTCACCGGCGCAAACAAACTGGAAGAGGTAATTTTCAACGCCATCAACTGTGCCGGTTTCGACCCATTGCTGGCACCCCCTCCATTTATGAGCACAAAGTGCCCTGCATTGAAAAACGTCATCATCGGCGAAGCGGTCATAAAAATACCGGATTATGTGTTCATGAACGTAACTGCCTTAACATCACTGACTATCGGCATGGGAGTTACCGAAATAGGAAAGGGTTCGTTTTGGGGTTGCTCCAATTTACCGTTTATTGTCATTCCCGACAAAGTGCAAAAAATTGATTATCGTGCATTTTACCAATGTACAGGCGTAACGTCTATTGCTCTCGGCAATGAGTTGAGTGAAATTGGAATAGCTGCTTTTGCGGGAAGCAAAATAACCGAACTAACCATCCCTGAAAATGTTTCCAAAATCCGCCACGCTTCTTTCGGAGAGTCCCCACGATTGGAAAAAGTGAATTTTAACGCGAGAAGTTGCGAAAATGTGGATGTCGATTCACCTTTCAACAAAAGTGGAGTATTGGAAACGATTATCGTTGGAGACAATGTAAGACTGATACCGAGTCATTTTGCGGCAGGGCTGACAGGCTTGGAATCGGTAACCCTTGGCAGTCGCATAAACACAATCGGATACGGTGCGTTCATGGGTTGCGTGGCTTTGGAAGAAATCATTTGCAAGGCAGCCAGGCCGGTAGTTTTAGTTGGCGCTGGAAATGCAATTTTTGAGAAAGTGGATAAATCTTTCTGCACATTGCGTGTTCCTTCAGCTTCTTTAAGTGCATACAAGGCTGCGAATATCTGGAAAGACTTCAAAATCGAAGCACAATAAACGGGGAAATAAAAACCTTTAGTACCTTTTTGCAACGGCAACAAAAAAGACAAAAGAAGATTAAGAAAAGCCCAGCCCCAACTCACAGTCTGCCTTCAAGCGGGGTGACGAGCGGTTAGCACTGCCCGTCGCCCGCGCCGCCTTTTGTCTCGGCGGACAATGACATGCACCGCAAACCCGCTCTAAAGCAGCTGTGGGCACGTTAGGTGTCAGCCAGGAGAGGTATTTCTCAGAAAAAAAGAGAAAATACATGCTTGAGATTCCCCGAAAATACGCCGGGGTTATTTGACTGTATTGCACCGTAAAATGCCGAAATACGCACGGTTACCAACTCGTTATCTCTGAATTTCAAAAACTCAGCTAAAAGCCTATTTTTCAATATATTGAATCAAACCGATGAAAATATAAAATAAATGTGCTATGGCTTTTACAGAGTGGCGCTGAATGTATTTCCAAATATGTCTGTCGCTTTAACTTCCACCCTCCTGGCTTTCGATGAGCGTTTTGCGCGATAGAGATGTTCGGTCCATTCGATTTCTATCCATTTGTGATCGAGTTTCGAGACATCGCCGTATAGTTTTATGGCTACCGGGTCTTTGCCCCGGAATCTCTCCATCGGGCCACGATTGACACCATCTTCCCACAATTCCACTATCCACTGCTCATCGCTGTTCCAGACGTTGGCTACCACCATGCCTGCAAATGCCGGGTCGTCGTCCTCGCCGTACACCCTCAGTTGATAATCGGCCGGATGACCAACCCCCTTATACCTCCAGCGCAACGAGTCGCCGTCGGCTTCGAACACGGCGTATCCACGGGGCGATCCGTCGGTGCATTCCGGCCCCTGCCACCACGTTCCACAGATAGCTGCCACATTATGTTCGTATACCGACTCTGTGACACGCCCGTTGTACATCGTATGGTAATGTCCTGAAACGATATGCGCGTTGTATCCTTCGAGAACCTTGTAAAAGCCCGGATGGTTGGTCATCGTATTGGCGGCATCACACATCCTGAAGCGTTCGCGATCCCCGCTCCCAACAGTGGAAGGAATGTGCAAACACACCACTATTGTAGAACCCTTTTCAATATACGACAAGTCTCGCTCAAGCCATTTAATTTGATTTTCAGTAATATATCCTATATAATACCACTGCCTGCCCACAAAGAAGCAATCGTTTAGCGTAACGTAATGTATCCGGCCCACGTTATAGGAGTAATACGTAGGGCCGTAGACGCTTTCATATGTTTTCGTCGAGGTCTCGAACGAACGTCCGTCGTAATCCATATCGTGATTGCCTATAGCATGATAAAATGCAAGGCCCGTTTCGGCCATAGCAGCATTGTAAGGCCCGAAAAAGTGGTGTTTGTCAAAAACCATATCCCCCAGACCGATGCCGTGCACCGGAATCCCGTCCAACCCTTCCGCTGAGGTTTTTATATCGGCCGCACACAGGGCCAGTTGTTCAAACTCCTTTTCAGCCCATACCTGCGCATCGGCAACCGCTATGAATGCATGACGCGAGTCGTCAACGTTCTTTTTAATAAGATGGAAATCATAGCTTTTACGCCCGGCTTCGACCGGGATATAGAACTTCTTTACGATCCCTTCCGACGCCACGTCATATCCAGCCGGAGTGGATATGTAAACAAAACGGCTGTCAGGGGCTGTTTCAAGCGAAAATTTTCCCGCGGCATCGGTGGTCGAGAATCCATTACCATCGGTGACCACAACGCCGGCTACGCCCTTGCCTTGGGCGGTAACGCTCCCCGATATTTTATGCCCGGCCGCCGCAACAGAAAAAACAACAGACACAAACAATAAAGCGATCGATAAAACCAGTCTTTTCATAATCAGTATTATTATTAATTCGAATCATATACCATACAATGGGTTAGAGTATGTCGATTTCTCTCAGTGTCACATACCATATATAGCCTTCTACTTCTTTGTAACCCATCGCCCTAAGGGAATCCATATATTTATTTATTTGTGTGCGGTATGCGGGTTTGTGTTCCGTTCCGAATTTATAGTCTACCACTATGGCTTTGCCGTCGTGTATCATTACCCTGTCGGGACGTTGCCGCGGCGCTCCGCCGGGAAGTATGATTCTGTTTTCGTTGCGTACCACCTCCCACGATCCGTCGAACCACCCTCTTACCACCGGATCGGCCAAAACCTTGTCCAGTGAGGTGGATACAGTTGCTGCTTCCCGGGCCGATATTTCGCCGTCGAGACGCATTTTTTCGACCGCCGCCCGTATATCTGGCACAGTGGATGCCCCTTCGAAAGCGCGGTGCATCAAAAGGCCATAGTTGCGCGGCGTCAGGGCATGCGGCACGTCCGTATCGTCGAAGTGGTGCTGCATGGTGAGTTTCAACGAAGGCTTCGCACTGTGCGCCCGGGTAGGGAAGGGTGCCGGCACCGGTTTTTGGCACTCTGTATCGAAAGTGTGTCGGGACGGGACACCGAACGAAAGCCGCACGCCGCCACCGGGCAACTCATCGGCCAGGCCCGAAAGGGAACCCACACATACTTCGCCGCCGGAAACCACAGCGACCGAATCTATTATATTGTTGATACGCGGCGAGACCGATTCATTGTCTATACCCGAGGTAGCGGGATAGATTATATGGAGTTCGCGTTTAGCACGCGTGGCAGCCACATAAAATATATTCATGTTGTCGATATGGGAAAGAACCAGCTCGCGGTAGTAATCGGCGGCAAAGAACGACTCCCCGGCCTGTCCCGTAAAATTGACCGGCATAGACGACGTTGTTCCAAGTTCTCCGCAGCCGGCCTGTCCCCATATGATAGAGTTGGTTTTAGGGGCCATACTCCAGTTGCAGTAAGGCAATATCACGGCACCGAATTCGAGTCCTTTCGATTTATGTATCGTCTGAATGGTTATCGTTGTACGTCCTTCGGGGATATTCACCGATTCTACCGCGCCATTCTCGTTCCACCACTTCAAAAACAATGGTATGTCGCTCACCGAGGTGTTCGTAAACCATATCACCCTGTCGTGCAGCGCTTGCAGGTAGGCCACATCTTCCGCATTTTCACCGAGGTGTTTTTCGTGTACTATCTTCTCGAAGGCGTCGAGCACCGGCATCAGGGCCAACGATGCGAAAAACATATTGTCGGCCTCATCCATGCGTTCGTGGAACCCGCGTCCTTCATGGCGGTTGTATACCGCCAGCGATATTGCATCCGAGGGGTCGGCAGAGAGCGAAAGGCACGCCAAAATGAATGCCACCGTCGGCGACGAGCCCGTTTTCAGGGCATCGGCCGACACCATGTCGTAATTGTAGCGTGCATCGCCATGCGTACGCTTGTATTCGAGCATACGGGATGCTATCTCGGCTCCTTCGTAATTGTTTCGCACCAATATGGCGATGTCACCCGCCCTGAAACCGCGATCCTGCAACTCTTCCACGCGACGTACCACGTGTGTGAAAGCATCATCCGCACTCATCTCGGTTAGGGCTGCCTCGCGCGCTTTTTTGGGTAACCGCGTGATGGTAACATAACCCTCGTCCTGTACGAATGGGGTCTGTTCCAGATCGCAATAAGCCTCCGGAAGCATCCCCGAGAGATCAGATGCATATTCACCTTTAATATAACCTTTACGGCATGCATCGTCGAGAACCCTTTCCAGCAACGCACCGTCGAGTTCTACACAACGGCTTATCAGCGCATTGTTGAACTCCACCACCACACGTGAACTGCGGCGGTTGGCGGTAAGAGAACTTTGCTCCGAAGTAAACCGTTCTCCCACACGCCGTGCCAATATCCGCCAGTCTCCGCCACGCCATCGGTATATCGACTGCTTGACATCACCCACTACTAGTACCGGCGCCGAATCGCTTTGTGCCAATGCGTTGTCGATCAAAGGTATGAAATTAGCCCATTGCATCGATGAAGTATCCTGGAACTCGTCGATCATGAAGCGCGAATAGACGTTACCCACCTTTTCGAATATGAAAGGAGCGTCGTTACCGGCGATCAGTTTGTAGAGTATATTATTTGTTTCGCTTATCGGCATTATACGTTCCCTGGCACATATTTCAGCAACTCTTTGCGACATATCGGTCAATAGCGCAAAGTTGCGGTAGTTATTCTCTAAAAGTGCCACAGTGGCCAACATGCGGTGGCTGCTGTCGTAAAAGCCGCACATTTCGCGCAGCAGCGGCAGAGCTTCCACAGCCATGGCTTCGATGGCGTCGCGGCGTTCCGATTTTTTAGTAAACCATTTTTCTTCCGACTCCAGCGCAGCCAATACCCTTGCCCCATAACCTTTGATTTCGCCGCGGGCCACCGACAACGGCCAGGCGGCAAAACCAGACTCTTTGTACGGAAAATCCTGCAACTCCATACTATATGTATCCATTATGTCGGCAAACCTGCGGCCCAACTCCTGAAGACGCTCTATCGAAGGGCGTGCCGATTCCCTGGCCCGGGACACTATTTTACGCAAATCGTCTTTCGAACCGGCAAGATGCTCCATACTTTTGTATTCCTCCTTGAACAACTCCTGCCCCAGGGATACGAGCCCTCCCTTGAGTTCCCAACTGCGGTTTTGCCGTATACGTTCTTCTATAAACTCCAACATCCACTCTCTCAATGATTCATCGACAGGAATCTGGTCTATGATAGCATCGGCGGCGCTTCCCAACAGGGTATCGGTCCGCAGTTCTATATTAAAATTAAGGTCTATACCTAATTCTCCACTCAACTCGCGGATGAACGACCGTATTATACGCTGGAAAAATTTGTCTATGGTAACAACACTGAACCGTCCGTAGTCATGCAGAATATTTGTCCGTGCCTCCATGGCGCGCCGGCAAACCTCGTCGCGGGTCATACCCAGTTCCGAAGTGATATCGGAGAGGTATGCTTCGCGTGTCCTGCGTTGTGTTTCAGACAAATCGTCGCGTTTGCTTCCGGTCATGGCTCCCGAAGCTAAAACATCTACCACTGAAAGGATACGTTCTTTCATCTCCTCGGTGGCCTTGTTTGTAAATGTTACGGCAAGTATGTTGCGGTATGAGAGAGGATTGTCGACAATGGCTGTGACAAACTCCCTGACCAGACGGTAGGTCTTTCCGGACCCGGCCGAAGCGCTCAATATTTTTACCGTTCCCAAAAGGGTTTATTTTAAACAGGTTCTTAAAGTTTGTCTAAATCTAACATAACGGACAGGGCAGTGATCCTTATTTCAACTCTTTCGTCAATTCCCTTATATGTAATTCAGTGATGCCATTTACAAAAAGTTCCGCCATGGCTATAGCCCCTGTTATTCTGAAATGGGTATTATCCGTAAGGCCATTTGTGAAATTACGGTTCTCACCCGCCGGGATGTTCATAAACATCGCCACACTGCCATCGGCTCCCGCCTTTTCGAGTAAGGTACGGCTTAAGGCGTACATATCCACCATATAAGCATTCTTAGCATGTGCCACTTCACGCACTATATCGGGATAAACACCGTGCATCTCCCTGAGGTTACCGTCGCCGTCGAACCATCGCCTTGCCACAGGGGTACACAATATGGGTGTGGCTCCATGCGCACGTGTCTCGTCCACCATTTTTTCCAGGTAAGCCCTGTAATCTTCCGGTGGAGTGTATGTAGCTGTTTTTTTCACCGATTCGTCGTTGTGGCCGAATTGTATCACTACAAAATCGCCATTACGCAGATTGTCTGTTATCTTTTGCCAGCGTCCCTCCGCCATGAACGTGCGCGTACTACGGCCGTTTTGGGCTTCATTAACCACCTTGATACCATCTGAAAAAAAGTAAGGCAAAACCTGCCCCCATCCCATTTCCGGAAATGGTTCCCTTACACGCTCACCAGAAATTGAATCTACAATGGTCTTGAACAACGGTTTGTCTGCCATTGTCGAATCGCCTGCCATAAAGATATGTACGGGCCTCTGTGTCGATGACACGAAAAGTAATACCGGAAGGACAAGTATCAGGCAAATTCTGGAAAATAAGGTCATTCAACTATCTGTTTTTAGTGGAGAAATACATTACAACTCAAGCATGCGCCTTATACACCCTTCGGCTTGTATTATAAGATCGTCGGATATCGTTATTTCGGGTTTTTCATCGAGCAGCGCTTTGTATATTTTTTCGAGCGTTACCAGTTTCATATATGAACAATCGTTGCATCCGCAGGTTGAGTCGACGGGAGGAGCCGGTATGAATACCTTATCGGGGTATTTACGCTCCATCTGGTGCAGTATTCCGCTCTCGGTGACCACTATATATTCCATTGCCGGATCGTTGCCGCAAAAGTCGAGTATAGCCGCCGTACTGCCTATGAAGTCGGCGGTAAGCAATACCGGAGCCTTGCATTCGGGATGTGCCACCACTTTAGCCCCGGGATGCGATTTTTTTATTTCAAGTATCTTTTCGACCGAAAACTCTTCATGTACATGGCAAGCCCCGTCCCATACGACCATATCGTCACGTCCCGTCACTTTCTTAAGGTAATTACCCAGGTTACGGTCTGGAGCAAAGATGATTTTCTCACCTTTCATAGCCTCGATCACCCTCACTGCATTTGAAGATGTGCACGCCACGTCGGTCAGCGCCTTGACCTCCACAGTCGTATTGACATACGATACGACCTTGTATCCGGGGTAACGGGCTTTGAAAGCGGCAAGATCTTCAGCCCGACACGAATCGGCCAGTGAACATCCTGCATCGGGGTCGGGAATGAGCACCTTTTTACATGGCGCCAGTACCTTTGCTGTCTCAGCCATGAAATGGACTCCGGCAAAAAGGATTATATCGGCATCCACCGTAGCAGCCTTTTGGGACAAGGCCAACGAATCGCCTACGAAATCGGCAATGTCCTGTACCTCGCCTCGCGTATAATAATGCGCGAGGATACAGGCGTGTTTTTCCTTTTTCAAACGGAGTATCTCCGCCACCAGGTCTTTACTATGAGTCATATTGTCATTTTAATAATTTACAGGCCTGTTTTCAAAGTACTTTTTCCGTAAACCAAAATCAGTATTATCAACAATTATTATTATTTTGTTTTATATTTTTAAAATTTAAAATAAAGAAAATAGTAATAATAATACCTGTCGATAATGTTGATAAACTCCATTTATTTTTTTACAAATTTATATCAATAATCTATCAACAATGAAGATCAAATTATATAAATTCACAGCACCATTTTCCATTCAATTATAAACACCGGTTAGTAACAATTGTAAACAACAGAGTATAGATATTTATAATTCGAAAAATGTTTATAATACATGAAGTGAAAATGAAAAATAAATTTGGTCATTATTTTGTAAGGTCTGTATATACCTGTTGCGGTAATATACAAGCGTTGCGTCGATAAAAGTATCAAAGAGTGTCAACACATTTTTTGACAAATTACGATAATTTAAGTTCGCGTATAATTTCCTGTACGACAGCTATATAATAATTGCAAACAGTAATGTTATCAACAGAGGCCGGCTTACCGGAATCTCCGCCTTCCATAACTGATATGATGATCGGAATTTCACCCAAAAATTTCAGCCCCATCTCCGATGATAACTTCCGCGCCCCACCTCGTCCGAACAAATAATATTTATTATCGGGTAATTCCGCAGGAGTAAACCATGCCATATTTTCAATAATACCTAAAACAGGTATCTTGAAAGCATCGGCACGAAACATACCCACACCTCTGACCACGTCGGCCAGGGCGATCTGCTGGGGAGTACTGACGATTACTGCCCCCGACACCTTTAATTCCTGCAGAACCGTGAGGTGTACATCGCCGGTACCAGGAGGAAGATCTATCAACAGATAATCCACATCATCCCACCATGTCTGGTGTATCAGTTGTCTTAGAGCATTTGTGGCCATAGGCCCGCGCCACACCAGGCTGTCGCTGTCCTTGATAAAAAAACCTATCGACATCAACTTCACTCCATATCGCTCCACAGGAACCATATATTCCTTATCACCGTGTTTCTCCATCCTGGGAGCATATCCTTCGGCACCAAACATCTTCGGTTGCGACGGGCCGTAAATATCGGCATCCAACAGAGCCGTTTTATACCCCATCTGAGAAAGCGTTACCGCCAGGTTTGCAGCTACAGTCGATTTACCTACACCGCCCTTACCCGAAGATATCGCTATGACATGCTTTATATGCGATTCGCCGGAGAATGTTTCCGCGTTCTTTTCATTCGTTGACTTAGCTGGCGGGGGCTCTTTTATGAATACGGCCACATTGCCTTCCATGCCCGGAAAAGCCTGCGAAACGGTGTTTGCAACTTCGCGTTTTATAGCTATTGCAAACGGATCGCGCATCCTCCTGAAACGAAGTGTGATGCTAATCCTGTCATCTGCGGTCGAAATATTTTCGACCATTCCTTCACTGACTATGTCCTTTCCCGTTTCGGGATAAATCACTCCACCGAGCAGTGCCGATATTTTATCTTTATCCATATTCCTGATATGTAAACATTGCAAACAAAGGTACTATTTTTCCACGATTGCAATACGGCGGGATGCAACTCCGACAGAAAACGATACGAAAATAAAACAGTGAATTGCCCCCCAAAAGTTGGACAACAACTTTGGGGGGCAATTCAAAACAGCGGAACAACCTGTTTTTTGCTTTCCAATCCGGTCGGATATGCCGGATAACACAATAGTATATTTTCGGGGATTATTAGTACATTTGTTGTGTGAACAGGACTATAGATCGAAAACAGATGGGAATATGAAAAAATTAGCGTTGTTTTGTTGTTTTGCGATGTTGCCCGCATTGCTTGCGGCACAAAAGATCGTAGGCGATGACGTTTCCGATTTTCGCGCGGTGTCGCTTTCCGGCAAATTCACTGCGGAGTTCGTGCATGGCGACAAACCCGGTTTGACGATTGAAGGAGCCAACCTCGAAGTGACAAGGGTTGAGTGGGGTGTTACCAACGGAGTACTTTCGGTAAAATTGAAACCGGGAAGCAAAGTCAATGAAAATATAAGGGTAACAGTTGTTTATCAGGAGCTGGAAACGATTAAACTCAACGGCGGCGACGCCTTTATTCGCGATACACTCTCTGCGATGATGTTTGATTTAGAGTTGCAGGGGGCGTCGAAATTTTCGGGGACGGTGGATTGCAGCGATATTTCGATAGTGGCATCGGGAAATTCGGCGGCTACGGTCTCCGGTAAAGTGCGTTTCCTTACTGTTCGGGCGACGATGAAGAGTAAGATAGAGTTGGCATCGCTGTCGGCTATGAGCGTTTATGCCGTTTCGAACACGGGTGCCGAAGTGTGGGTTGACCCGCGTGAAAGACTCGTGGCGGAGACCAATACCGGATCTTCGGTTTATTATAAGGGACTGCCGGCGATAGTTCGGTTTTCCACCAAACTGGGCGGCTCGGTAATTTCCATAGATGGCCAGGGGGTTGGCAAAAGCAAATAGAGCCGTTTATCATGGACGGTTTTTTGGAAAAACTTGCCGGTAGTCTCTATCGTGAGTATGGCGACGGAGTGTCGTCGTTGGCTATCGTTTTTCCCAACCGCCGTTCGCAGTTATTTTTCGACGAAGCCCTTGCGGCCGTTACCGGCAAACCGCTGTGGCAACCGCATTACATGACTCTCGACGACGTCATGCAGCGTCTTTCCGGGCTTTCGGCGGGCGACACGGTAAGGCTGGTGACGGAACTTTACAAAGCATACCGGCAGTTCCACGCCGAGAGTTTCGACTCGTTCTATTTCTGGGGTGAACTGCTTTTGGGAGATTTCGATACCGTAGACCGTTATATGGTCGACGCCCGGATGCTGTTTACAAACCTTTCCGATCTGAAATATCTCGAAAGTGATTTGTCGTACCTTACGCCCGAGATGCGTGAGGTGGTGATACGTTTTTGGAAAACCGTGGGTGTGGAGGCCGGATTTTCGGACGAAAAGCGCCGTTTTGTAACGATATGGAAAAGCCTGGCGGCTGTTTACGACCGTTTCAGGGAGCGCCTCGAAGAGCTGGGAATAGCCTACGGGGGTATGCTTTACCGGCGTGCGGTGGAAAAGATCGAAGCCGGGACGGAGGGTGTATTGCCGCGTACGAAATATTTCGTCGTCGGGTTCAACGCTCTTTCGGCGTGCGAACAGCGGGTGTTGGATTACCTGCACCGCAATTACGAAGCAGATTTCATCTGGGATTACGACGATTATTACCTTCTGGATCCGGTCCAGGAGGCCGGGCGCTTCCTGCGTGACGACATGCGGCGCCTTCCGACGGAGACATATACCGGAATATCATACGATAATTTTCTAAAAAATAAAAATATACGTGTTGTTGCGGCCCCTTCCGACAGCTTGCAATGCAAATATGTGAATCGTTTTCTGGGTGAGTTGACAGCGGAACAGGGCCGCCATCCGGGCCGTGAGACAGCGGTGGTATTGTTGGATGAGGGGTTGTTGCCGCCGGTGCTTTACTCGCTTCCGGAAGGCATGGACGATGTCAACGTGACGATGGGTTATCCTTTGCGCGGCACGCTTGCCTATACTTATGTGGAACGGCTGATAGCTTTGCAGGAGCATCGTCGAGAAACGGGTGGCGTGGTGTTGTTTTCCCGTAGCGATATGCTGGGAATTGTGCGCCATCCCTATATCTCCAGGGAGCCGGGCGACGCGGCCGGAAAAGAGATTGTAAAGTGGCAGCGTGCATGGATCGATCCCCGGCGGCTGAATCTCGACGCGCGGCTTGCTGGCATTTTCGTTGCTACGGGTTCGTGGCATGAAATGTCGGACTACCTGTTGGAGGCTGTGTCGCAGGCGGCCCGGGTCAATGCCGGCGACGGCGGGGAGTGGAAGTTGCGCAACGAGTTCTTCGCCCATATTGACGACCAGTTGCGAAAACTGCGCAATTCGCTGGATGAATGTGAAATAGAGTTATCATTGGAGGTATATATGTCTCTGGTGAGGCGTGTACTGCAATCGCGGCGCCTTCCATACAGTGGCGAACCTTTGCAGGGCGTCCAGATAATGGGTATACTCGAAACGCGCAACCTCGATTTCGAAAACGTGGTCATACTGTCGTTGAGTGAAGACATTTTCCCCGGTTCGCGGGCTTCGTCGTCGTTCATACCGCGTAGCCTCAGGCTGGCTTACTCCCTGCCCGTTGCGGAGCACGACGAGGGGGTGGCGGCATACCATTTCTACCGTCTGCTGCAACGTGCGCGGCGCATCGACCTGGTATACTGTTCGCGTGCCGACGATAAACATACCGGCGAACCGAGCCGGTTTATCCATCAGTTAAGGTATGAGGCGCCGCATCCGGTAACAGATATCACACTTGAACTCGACGCCAATCTCGGTGCCGAAGAGCCGATATCGGTTGAGAAGCAGGGTGAGGTTATAAGCCGTCTTTCGGAATATACCGATGGCGGGCGCTCGATATCGCCTACGGCGCTTTCGGCTTTTTTGGAGTGCCGGCTGAGGTTCTATTTCAGGTATATAGCCCGCATAAAACCCGCGGAGGACGTTACGGGGCAGGTCGATTCGCCTGTATTCGGGTCGATACTCCACCGTGCGATGGAGTTGCTTTATACGCCTTTGGTAGGTAAGTGCGATCCTCAGGATGAGATACGTTCACTCATCGGGTCGCCTGCCGTCGGAGAGGCTGTAGACCGTGCTATAAGCGAGGTGTTGTTTGGTGGCGAGGTTGTAGACCCGGTGCAGTGGGGCGGTAGCGGGGTGTTGGGGCGCGAAGTGGTCTGTAAGTATATAGATGGTTGCATATTGCCTTTCGACGCGGCGCGGCGCGGCTTCACGATCATGCGGTTGGAGCACGAGGTGGAGTGCCGGTTCGGATTCAGGGTTGCCGACGGAGTGGGGCGTACGGTCGTATTCCGCGGAATTGCCGACCGTCTCGACCGCCTGGCAGACGGCACGGTGATGGTGGTCGACTACAAGACAGGGCGTACCGATAAGGTTTTTGCTTCGCCAGGAGCACTGTTTTATGATCCCAAGCCTGGTAGTGGCGCCGTTCTGCAGGCCTTCCTCTATTCAATGATGCTTACGAAAAACGGTGAAACCGATGTCATGCCGTCGCTCTATTTTGTCCGTGAACTGGGTAGTCCGGGCTATACGCCCGCCATTGAAATGGCTGCGAGGCGCGGAGTGTGCCAACCTGTGGAGAATTATGGCGACTTGTCCGCGGAATTCGAGGAATTGCTTGCGGAAGCCGTGGCTGAACTTTTCGATCCGTCGGTGCCTTTCGGCCAGTGCGCCGATCTGCGGCGGTGTGTATACTGCGATTACGCCCCGGTGTGCCGGAGGCAGGGGTAGGTTGTGTGCCCACACTTTCCCTGACCGCATTTCGGGGAATAATAGTACTTTTGTAGAAGATCATAACATTAAACTATAGATAAATGATTACCAACGAACAAATTAAAGAGCTTATAAGGCGGCAGGATTCGCTGGGGAGGCATCTTTGACATCGCTAAACGAAGAATAGACCTCGAAGAAGAAGAGGCTTTGACACTTGCCCCAGGATTTTGGGACGACCCGTCTAAAGCCGAAGTTCAACTCAAAAAAGTAGCTTCGATCAAAAGTTGGATCGTGGCTTACGACCTTATCGCATCGCTTGCTGCGGATCTGGAACTTATGCCCGACTTCGTGCGCGAGGGAGCCTCCACGCCGGAGGAACTCGATGCGCTTTATGCCGACACACTTTCGAAAGTGGAGGAGTTGGAGATGCGCAACATGTTGCGTTCGGAGGAGGACAAACTTGGAGCTATCATGGAGGTCAACTCCGGAGCCGGTGGCACCGAAAGTCTCGATTGGGCGTCGATGCTGGTGAGGATGTACTCGCGGTGGGGCGAACGCAACGGCTACAAAGTAAAGGTGCTCGACCTCCAGAATGGCGAAGAGGTGGGGGTTAAATCCGCCACACTTGAGTTCGAGGGGGAGTATGCCTACGGCTATCTCAGGGGCGAAAGCGGCGTGCACCGCCTGGTGAGGCCATCGCCGTTCAATGCCAACAACAAGCGTCAGACGACATTTGCATCGGTGTTCGTATCGCCGGCGGTAGATGATACCATCGAAATAGTCGTCAATCCGGGAGATATCGAATGGGACACGTTCCGCAGCAGCGGCGCGGGCGGCCAGAATGTCAATAAGGTCGAAACAGGGGTGCGCCTGCGACATATTCCTTCGGGAATAGTGGTCGAAAATACCGAGACCCGCTCGCAGTTGATGAACAAGGAGAATGCGGTGCGCATACTTAAATCGCGTCTATACCAGATCGAGCTCGACAAGCGCATGGAGATACAGAACCAACTCGAAGGCGAAAAAAAACGCATCGAGTGGGGGTCGCAGATACGCAGCTACGTCTTCGACGACCGCCGCGTGAAAGACCATCGTACCGGGCACCAAACATCAGATGTACAGGGTGTCATGGATGGCGAAATCGATGAATTCATAAAAAGCTACCTGATGGAAGCCGGTGGACAGGCTGATGTTTAATCGCCCTGAAGGTCTGGTTGTTTATAATGGTTTATGTTACGCGCCCTAACCGGGCTTATTTTAAACAGTTTCTTAGTAACTTTGCAAAAAATTCCGGAATTATGGTTTTCGATAAATTTTCAGGGCGTCATATTGGTATAAGTGATGCCGACAGGGAGGTTATGCTGAAAAAGATAGGCGTTGGCAGCCTCGAAGAACTTATTTCACAGGTCGTGCCGGCAAATATACGGCTCAGGAAGCCGTTGAAACTGCCTGAGGCGATGAGCGAATACCAGTTCGCGGAACATATCAGGCAAATAGCCGGTATGAACCGGCCTTTGAGGTCGTTCATAGGTATGGGGTACTACCCTTCGGCTACGCCTGCGGCTATTGTACGCAATGTGTTCGAAAACCCTTCCTGGTATACATCGTACACCCCATATCAGGCTGAAATATCGCAGGGCCGGTTGGAGGCGTTGCTCAATTTCCAAAGCATGGTGATCTCGCTGACGGGGATGGAAGTTGCCAACTGTTCGTTGCTGGACGAATCGACGGCGGCGGCCGAGGCAATGCTGATGATGTATTCGCTGCGCAGCCGCGAAGCCGTGAAAGAGGGGCGCAATGTGATAATGGTCGATGAAAATGTATTTCCGCAAACACTCGACGTGTTGTTGACCCGTGCCGAGGCATTCGGAATAGAGATAATAAGCGACCGTTACGACACATATGAATTTTCGGGACGTGAGTTCGGGGCGGTGTTGCAATATCCGGCGGCAAACGGTGAACTGAGGGATTACGATGATTTTACCGCCATGGCCCACAGTCGCGGGGTGATGGTGACAGCTGTTGCCGACCCTATGGCATTGGTGTTGTTGAAGTCGCCGGCGGCGTGGGGTGCAGATATTGCCGTGGGCAGCATACAGCGTTTCGGGCTTCCGATGGGTTTCGGAGGGCCGCATGCAGGGTATATGGCCACGCGCGAGGCGTTCAAACGCAACATGCCGGGCCGCATAATAGGCGTTTCAGTCGACCGCCTCGGGAATAAGGCGCTGAGGATGGCGTTGCAGACGCGCGAGCAGCATATCAAGCGCGAAAAAGCCACATCGAACATATGTACCGCACAAGCTTTGATGGCTTCGATGGCGGGATTTTATGCCGTTTACCACGGGCCGTGCGGTCTGGAGCGTATAGCCCGTGGCATTGCCGATGCTGCGGCAACCGTGGCCGGGGCTTTGGCCGGATTGGGTTATAAGGGTGTTTCTAAGTCGTTCTTCGATACGATAGAGGTGGAAGCCGACGCAGAAAAAGTGCGACAGGCGGCGCTGGAGCAGGGAATGAATTTCTTCTACCCCGGCGGCGACCGCGTTAGGATGAGTTTCGACGAGGTGACCACACCGGAGGAGATACAAAAAGTGGTTGCTGTATTCGCTTCGGCGGCAGGCAAAAAGGCTCCCAAAGCGATCAAAACAGTGGGGCATAAATTTGCTAAAAACTTTGCACGCACCGCACCGGTACTCCGGGGAGAGGTGTTTGAAAAATATCATAGCGAAACAGAATTGATGCGTTACATCAAGCGCCTTGAGCACCGCGATATTTCGCTGGCCGACAGCATGATATCGTTGGGCTCGTGTACGATGAAACTCAATCCGGCAGTGACGATGATGCCCCTCAGCCTGGCTGGTTTCGGCGGTGTGCATCCATTCGCTCCGGCAGACCAGGCCGCGGGATATATTCAGATGATCAGGGAACTGGAGGGTTATCTGGCTGTCATTACCGGTTTTGCGGCCACCTCGTTGCAGCCCAATTCCGGTGCGGCGGGAGAATACGCGGGATTGATGGTTATAAGGGCCTATCACCAGAGTCGTTCGCAGGGCTTCCGCAACGTGGCGCTGATACCCGCCTCGGCCCACGGAACGAATCCCGCTTCGGCAGCCATGGCAGGGATGAAGATCGTTGTCGTGGCGTGTGACGAGCGTGGTAACATCGACGTGGAAGACCTGCGCAGGAAAGCCGAGGAGAACCGCAACGAGTTGAGTTGTGTGATGGTGACATATCCTTCGACTCACGGGGTGTTCGAGAGCCGCATACGCGAGATCGTCGAGATAGTGCACGACGCCGGAGGGCAGGTCTATATGGATGGCGCCAACATGAACGCCCAGGTGGGACTCACCAATCCGGGGTATATCGGAGCCGACGTATGCCACCTGAACCTGCACAAGACGTTTGCAATGCCACATGGTGGTGGCGGTCCCGGTGTAGGCCCGATATGTGTGGCCGCGCACCTGGCTCCATTCCTTCCGTCGCACCCGATAGTAGGTATGGGAGGCAGCAATGGTATTACGGCGGTGGCGGCAGCTCCCTGGGGAAGCGCCATGCTGTTGCCAATCACATATGGCTATATACGCATGTTGGGCGAAGAAGGATTACGTGCCTCTACCGAAGCGGCGATATTAAACGCCAACTATATGGCTTCGGCATTAGCTTCGGAGTACCGTACGTTCTACTCGGGCGAGAGCGGCCGCGTGGGACACGAAATGATACTCGACCTGCAAAATTTCCGCAAAGATTACGGAGTGGAGTGTGGCGACGTCGCCCGGCGGTTGATGGACTACGGCTTCCATGCCCCCACCCTATCATTCCCGGTGCACGACACATTTATGGTCGAGCCCACCGAAAGTGAGTCGTTAGCCGAAATGAACCGCTTTATAGACGCATTGGTAAACATTAAGCGTGAATGTGAAGCCTCGGCAGGGACAGAGGATAATGTTGTAAAAAACGCACCCCATACGGCCGCGGAAATAGCTTCGGAGCACTGGGCGCACCCATATGCCCGTTCGCAGGCTGCGTTCCCCCTGAAGTGGATAGAAGAAAACAAATTCTTCCCCCACGTCAGTAAAATTGACGCAGGATACGGCGACCGGAATTTAATGTGTACCTGCGAAGACTTTTGTTAAGAAAAAATCGTTTTATTTACACATGTTCGAACTGCCGCTTTTTGGAAAAAGCGGCGCCAAAAACTTTTAATGATTTCACTTTACTCTGATTTGTAGTAGTCTGTTTAGAGGGCGAAAACCTTTAACGTGCGTTGACAAACAGGGTTTTCGCCCTCTAAACAAACTGCTTTAAGTCGTAGCAAAATAAATGATTAAAGTTCTTTGGGCGACTTTCTCCGAAAGAAAGTCGCAGTCGAAGATTATATAAATAAAACGATTATTAAAAAACACTTAATTATAATTTGTGATGAAGATTGGAGAAAACAGTTTTGTATCGGTGAGTTATACACTCAGGTCAGGTGGTGATGTTGTCGAGAGTGTCGGGGCAGATCGTCCTTTGGAGTTTATTTTCGGGGCGGGTTATCTTATGCCTTCGTTTGAGAGTCATTTGGCCGGGTTGACGGTAGGTGACAAGTTCTCGTTTACCCTCAAGCCGGAGGAGGCTTACGGTGAAGTTATTGCGGAGGCGATAGTGGAGTTGCCCAAAAGCATTTTCATGATCGACGGTGTGATCGAGGATGGTTTGCTGGAGTTAGGCAACCAATTGCCGATGACCGACAATATGGGAAACCGCATGCTGGGCACGGTTATGGCGGTCGGAGAAGAGAGCGTCAAGATGGATTTCAACCACCCTATGGCTGGTCGTACACTCGATTTCGAAGGTGAGGTTGTTGGGATTCGCGAAGCAACGGAGGAAGATTTCATGCGTGGCCAAATGGCTTCGGGAGGATGCGGATGTGGTTGTGGTGACTGTAGTGATGATTGCGGCTGCGAGGAAGAGGGTGGCTGCGCTGACGAGCAGGGCTGCAATTGTAATAAATAGTCTTGTTGTGAGTCCAGAGGCTGTTTAGTTTTTCAATCGGGGTCTGTTAGCTCTGATTGGAAAATTAAACAGCCTTTTGGGTTTGTCGATGCTATCTATGGCATGTTAATTAATCTCAAACAATTAGTGGTCTATTTTATTCGGTCTTTTTCGGGCATCTTTTCCAGCCGTCAATGCCAAGAAAAAAGTACCATTAATTATTATCAATAACTTAATATTTCGGTTGCACCGGTTTTCGATTCTCGCAAGCCTGTCGATCCAGAGTATTTTGTGGCGGGATTGACGGGGGAGGGCCGTAATATCGGTCGGGGGGCTACGTAAAAACTATAGGGTTGGGTTTTATGAGTACGGGATTGGATTATGATATAATTGTTGTCGGGGGTGGTCATGCCGGTTGTGAGGCTGCCGCCGCTGCTGCCAATTTGGGTTCGCGTACACTGCTGATCACCATGGATATGGGCAAATTTGCTCAGATGTCATGTAATCCTGCGGTAGGTGGTGTGGCTAAAGGTCAGATAGTTAGGGAAATAGATGCTATGGGCGGTTATATGGGCATTATTACCGACCGTACTACCCTGCAATTCCGTATGTTAAACCGGTCGAAGGGTCCTGCTATGTGGAGTCCTCGTGCTCAATGCGACAAGAGTGAATTTTCGAAACTCTGGCGCAGGACTTTAGAGAATATCGACAACCTTTATATTTGGCAGGATGTTGTCAATGATCTGATTACCGATAGAGGGGCGATATGTGGCGTCCGTACTGCGCTTGGGGTCGAGTTCCGGGCAGGGGCGGTGATATTGACCAACGGCACGTTCCTTAACGGGTTGATGCATGTGGGCCGTCACCAGGCACCTGGCGGGCGTTCGGGAGATGCGTTGTCGACCGGACTGACCGAAACGCTTGTGGGCTTGGGGTTCGTCGCAGGCCGCATGAAGACGGGTACTCCGGCAAGGTTGGATGCACGTACTATAAATTTCGAAATACTCGAACCTCAATATGGTGATAGCGAGCCATCTAAATTCTCTTTTCTTCCCGACACGGCTCCTGTCAGGCACCAGTTGCCATGCTTTATTGCTTATACCACTGCTGAAGTTCACGATATGCTGCGCAGCGGGTTTGCCGACTCGCCGTTGTTCAACGGGACTATCCGTGGGGTGGGGCCACGTTATTGTCCGAGTATCGAGGATAAGTTGCGAACGTTCGCGGACAAGGAGTCGCATCAACTGTTTCTGGAACCTGAAGGCAGCGATACGAATGAATATTACCTTAATGGATTTTCGTCATCGCTTCCGTGGGAGGTACAGGTCGCCGCGTTGAGGAAGATACGCGGATTGGAAGATGTTCATCTCTTCCGTCCAGGATATGCCATAGAATACGATTATTTTCCTCCGACGCAACTTTACCACACGCTGGAGACTAAATTGGTGGAGGGCTTGTATTTTGCGGGTCAGATCAACGGGACTACGGGTTATGAGGAGGCGGGGGCACAGGGGTTGATGGCTGGTATCAATGCCCACCTGAAGAGGGTGGGGGAGGAGCCTTTGGTTTTGCGCCGCGATGAGGCTTACATCGGTGTGCTGATCGACGACCTTGTAACTAAGGGTGTCGATGAGCCTTACCGGATGTTTACGAGCCGTGCCGAATATCGCATTCTGCTCCGCCAGGATAATGCTGATTTGAGATTAACTCCGATTTCGCATAAAATAGGTCTTTCCAGTAAGCGAAGATATGCTCTTTTTGAAGAAAAAAAATCGCTCGTAGAATCGCTTATTTCTTTTGTGCGCTCACTGAGTATTACTCCATCGGACGTAGAGATTTATTTAAAAGAGATGAATTCTGCTCCAATTACGCAAGGTCGTAAGCTTTATGATATCCTTTTGCGCAATGAGATTACTTTACGGGGATTGATTTCGGCAATACCTGCAATGTCGAAATTTATCGGGTCTGCTGATTTTACCGATGAAATAATTGAGCAGGCGGAAATCCAGATAAAATATAAGGGTTATATAGAGCGAGAGCGTTTCCTTGCGGATAAATTACTTCGTTTGGAAAATATTCGCATACGCCCCGATTTCGATTTCGATTCACTCAAATCGTTATCCATCGAATCCAGACAAAAACTTTCGCGCATACGCCCGTCCACAATAGGTCAGGCGTCGCGCATCCCGGGAGTGTCCCCTGCTGATATTAATGTATTATTGGTGTTTTTTGGACGATAATTGTTCCACGTGGAACAATAGTTGTTTGGTGGTTGTTGAAAATCCCGCATAAAAGCGGGATTTTTTATTTGGGCATTACTTTGTGGATTTATATCTGGATGTTCCACGTGGAACAATTTGTGGCATGACGGGTGATTTGTTTGGTTATTTCGGGGAGTGTAGGTGTTCTGTGATGGTCTGGGCCCGTTTGGTCCCTACGATCTCGGATAGTTGTTCCGGCGATGCTTTGCGTATCGCGGACATAGTGCGAAAATGGGATAAAAGTTTCTGTATCGATGCCGGGCCGAGCGAAGGAATGCTTTCCAATTCAGATTGAATGAATGATTTTGATCGCTTTTGGCGATGGAAAGTTATCCCGAAACGATGCGCTTCATCGCGAATATGCATTAATACCTTTAATGGTATGCCGTTGCGGTCGAGGTAATAGGGGATGGGATCGTTGGGAAAAAACACCTCTTCTATCCTCTTGGCAAGCCCGATAATGGCGATTTTATCTTCGAGACCCATCTCGCATAGTGCAGAATAGGCTGCGCTCAATTGTCCTTTTCCGCCGTCGACGACAATAAGGTCGGGTAGCGGCTCCCCTTCAGCAACCAGGCGCGAATAGCGGCGTATGATAATCTCGTGCATGGTGGCAAAATCGTCGGCCCCGACAACCGTCTTGACGTTGAAGTGGCGATACTCTTTTTTCGATGGTTTTCCGTTGCGGAACACCACGCAGGCCGCCACAGGGTTTGTCCCCTGAAGGTTAGAGTTGTCGAAACATTCGATGTGGCGTGGTTCGACCGTGAGATGCAACTCACGGCGCATATCTTCCATAACGCGGTCGGTATGTTTCGACGGATCCTTTATTTCGAGGTTCTTCAGCTTTTCAAGACGATATAATTTTGCGCTGCGTTGCGAAAATTCGAGCAATTTCAATTTGTCGCCACGCTGCGGGACAGTGAATGCTTTGCCTGGGAAAAGGGCTTCTTCCGGCATATATTCCACCACTATTTCGTGGGCAAGTTCTCCGGTGATGTGTTCGCTCATCCGGAGTATGGCTTGCGACAGCACTGATCCGCGGTCGTCGTTGCCGGCATCGGCGCCGAGCGAAATTTCGGCGGTAAAGCTATTGACAATACGTCCCGAAACGATCCTGACGAAATTACAATACCCGATGCCGTCGTCCATGAGCAGCGAAAAAACGTCGAGTGTAAACAGTGCGTTGTTGACGATCACCGACTTGCTTGAGTAGTTTTCCAGCGCGGCAAGTTTCTGTTGCAACTCCTTTGCTTCTTCGAAACGTAATTGCCGGGCCGCCGCATTCATGCGCATTTCCAACCCGCGGCGTGTACGCCCCCATTCGCCGCGCAACATTGCCGATATCGACTCTATCGAATCGTCGTAATCCGATTCGGATTGTAATGATGCGCAAGGGCCAAGGCAATTCCCGATATGATATTCGAGGCAAACCGAATACCGGCCACGGGCGATCATCTCCGGCGATAGATTTAACTTACAGGTTCTCAGCGGATAAAGCCTGTGGATCAGATCGAGGATCTCCTTCTGCCTGGTGACGCTGGCGTATGGCCCGAAGTATCGCGCTCCGTCACGGGCAATGCGGCGGGTTGATTCCACGCGGGGAAAATGCTCGGCCCGGACGACGATCCAGGGATAGGTTTTGTCGTCCTTGAGAAGGATGTTGTAGCGGGGCTGGAGGTCTTTTATGATGTTGTTTTCCAGTAGCAGGGCATCACTTTCGCTGGCGACTACTATGTGATGTATCTTACTGATATGCCGCACCATAACCCGCACTTTCGAAGGGTGGTCGGCCTTTTCCATAAAGTATGACGACACCCTTCGCCGCAGGTTTTTCGCCTTGCCGACGTATATCACCTCGTCCTGGTCGTTGAGGAACCGGTAGACTCCGGGCTCCTGCGGCAACAAAGCCGCCGCCGCCCTGAGCGATGTTGTATTTTCTTCGTACGTTGGCACAAATGTTTATTCTGGTCGATTACAAAGATAATGAATTATAAAAATTATATTAAATTTGTCTTTAATAAGTAAATAACCCGGACTGGCTTGACCGGCGAGACGCCTGTGTCCACGAAATGAATAAATTCCAGATCATTGCAGGCCGCTTCCGGATTCAGGTTTTGTGTGCCTCGAAAGATAAAGTAAAGGACTGTTTATGTATCTCTTTGAAAGGAAGGAGTTGAAGTTTGGCAAAAAAGGCTTGGTGGCCGATATTGCCTCTTCTTTTTTAATGTCGGCGTTGGGCCTTAACAGGGTTAACGAACTTTATCGCAGGACACATTCCGCTACAGGGATGGAGTTTGAGACGCTTATGGAGGAGTTGGGAGTGGAAAGTGTTGTTTCGGACAAAGACCTTTCGAATATTCCTGCCGAGGGGGCTGCCGTGGTTATATGCAATCATCCTACGGGGGCTGTAGATGGGCTTCTGATGCTCGGGATGCTTCTGAAGGTGCGCGGCGATGTGCGCTTTATGGGGAACTATTTACTCGACAGGGTCGAATACCTCAAAAAGTATTTTATTGCCGTAGATCCTTTCGATACCAGGGATAATGGTAAAAACACGCGCGGTCTCAGAGAGTGCATGCACCATATCGGTGCCGGGGGGCTGCTTGTAATCTTTCCGGCCGGGGAGGTTGCTACATGGCAAAGAAATTTTTGTGATGTGCGGGACAAGACCTGGGGTGAGTCGGCGATGAAATTCATAAAGCGGCTATCTGTGCCGGTGGTGCCTGTGTTTATCGAGTGCAGTAACAGCCGCCTGTTCCATCTTGCGGGTAAAATTCATCCAATGTTGCGGACGGCAATGCTTCCCCATGAAATGGTTAACAAAAAGGGGCGTAGGATAATTGTAAATATAGGGTCGGCCATAATCCCCAAAAGAGTCGTTGCACTGACCGATAAGGTCTATAATGATTTTCTGAGGGCCAATGTCGAGTACCTCGACGGTCGCCTGGCTTCGAAACGTCCGGGAAGGGGGCGCCATGCCAGGGTCAAGCCTATGCGGCCGGCTTCGGAAATTGTGCCTGCCGGAGATTTGTCGGCGCTTGAAGGAGAACTTCGTTCGATAGAGGCTGAATCGCTATTATTCAACGCAGGCCCTTACGGGGTTTATTTCGCTGCTCCGGAGATAATTCCATTGATGATGACCGAGATAGGGCGTCAGCGTGAGATTACCTACCGTCAAATAGGCGAAGGTTCGCTCAACAGCATAGATACCGACCGTTACGACCGTTACTACCGCCAGCTTTTTATCTGGGATAATACTGAACGAAGGCTCGTGGGAGCTTATCGTTTCGGCATGGGCGATGAGATAGTGCGAGATCACGGCCTGGAAGGTTTTTATACCAATACATTGTTTCGCATGTCGCCTGAAATGGAGCCGATCATGTCGAGAACCATCGAACTGGGACGTTCGTTTATCGTGGAGGCTTATCAGCGTAAGACATCGGCATTGATGTTACTGTGGAAGGGGATATTGTATATATTGCTTAAAAATACGCAGTTCGACAACCTGCTGGGACCTGTTTCTGTTTCGGGTGACATGGATGTGCGGTCGAAGGTAATTATTGTGGAGTATTTGCGCCGCCATCACATGAACCGGGAATACCAACAGTATGTGCATCCCGTTACGGGTCTCGAAGGGGTCGAGGCGAAGATAGACCTGTCGCTGATCGGGGAACTCGATTCGCTTGACCTTGTGGGTAAACTGGTCGGCGACATAGAGCGTGACAGGTTCACGATCCCGATACTCGTTAAAAAATACCTTCAGCTCAACAGTACGGTTCTCGGGTTCAATGTCGACCACGACTTCAGCGATGCGCTCGATGCGATGATGTTCCTCGAATTGAAAAATGTCCCTGACGAAACGATTGCAATGCTTTCGAAAGAGATAACCGAAATCGACATTGCTGCGCGGTTCAGGGAGATAAAATAATTGTAATGGTCATAGGTTTCGGAATGTTGACAGGTTTATTTACCAGGAGATGACCGTATGGTGTTAATACCGTTATAATCAGGGAAAATTTGTTAGCAGGGGATAAATTATTTCCGGCGGAAATTATCCGGTTGACCGGATTTAAAATCGTAATAATATGATTATAAATGAGAAAGAGCGAAGGATTAAAGATGTATTATCGGTAGCGGGACACATGATGACAGCGGCACGGACGGCCCCTAAGGCGAAGGGCGTGGACCGGCTCGAAATAGTTACTGTTTACGGCGATGATTTGAAAATCATGGCTTCGGTGATGCGCGAATTGAGCGAAGAATCGGGCCTGAAATTTTTTCTGCGCGATGCGAACAACATCGAAATAGCCGATGCCGTGATGGTTATAGGTACGTCGCTGGGAGTGTTCAACCTAAATTGCACGATGTGCGGTTTTGAGACATGCGGGGATAAAATGGCTTATGAGGCTATCCCGTGCGCATTCAATATGATAGATCTGGGTATTGCATTAGGTTCCGCCGCGTCAATTGCAGCCGACCACAGGGTCGATACGCGTATCATGTGGTCGGTAGGTGCAGCGGCAAAGCGCCTGGGATGGGTAGGAGATTGTCCGTCGGCAGCAGGTATAGCTCTCAGTTGTTCAGGTAAAAATCCATTTTTCGACCGCGTTACGCCCAAGGATCCTATCCCAGGGAAATAATTGCCATAGAAAACAAATGGGCCTTATTGTTTTTGTTAATAAAGTGCTACATTTGTAGAATGTTTTTAAGGGATATCATTCATGAGTAAAGGCTATGCAGATATGTCGCGGGAACAACTGTTGACGAGAATAGCGGAACTGGAGACTGAAGTAAAAGGTCTCACCGCTGTGTCTGAAGAGTTGAGCGACGAGTTGCATATCCATACCGTGAGGGTAAAGACTGCAGAGGAGATGGCTTCTCTCTATCTCTGGAGGTACGATGTTGATGACGAGGTGTATTACCTTCCCGACGAGGCGTTTTATGTTTACGATTTTCTTCTGGAGAACCGGTTTCCGGCCAGGGATTATCTCGCAATAGTGCATCCCGACGATAAGATGATGTTTTGGGACAAGCTGGTCAACCTGGCAACTTTGGCGACGGATCATTTCGAACACAGAGTGGTTGTCAACGGAAGGACCAAGTATTTGGGGACTAAGATCATCAGGCGGTTTACAGCCGAGAACGGACACCTGTTTGTGGAGGGGTATATCGAAGACATGACACGTATTGCAGAGCGTCGCAATGAGTTGGAGAATGTCAAATATGCGGTAAACACGGCGCACGAGGAGATATACGCTTTTATGGAGGATGGCACTCTTTTTTTTGCCAACAGGATGGTTTTGGAGCGCTATCGTCTGGCCGGAGGGTTGTCTGAACATAAGATACAGGAGATAAACCCCATATATGGTCCTGAGAAGTTGAAGGAGCTGGTGTGTATGATCCGCGGTAACAACGGAATGTATGAGTTGTCGACCGAACATGTCTTACCCAATGGCAAAGTGCTCCCTATGGAGATATCGCTCTACATGATAAAAAGTGCCGAAGGGAACGATGTGGTATGGGCTTTTTCGAGAGACATATCGGTTAGGGTGGCAAAAGACAGGAAGATAAGGGAGTTGTCGAAGATCATGCAGTCGATACTCGATTTTGCTCCGATGTACCTGTTTGTGAAAGACACTTCCGACTTCCGGTTCCTGTATTGGAATAAGGCTTTTGAGACTTACTCACAGATATCTGCCGACAGAGCCATAGGGCGAACAGATTTCGATATATTCCCGCAACACGATGCTGCAAAATTTCGTCGTGACGATCTGGCTATGATAGAAAGCGGGAAGAATGTGGAAACTGAAGAGACATTCACCTCGGAATCGGGTGAAGTGAGGACTATTAAAACGGTCAAAGCGCTTATAGCCAACGAAGATAAACCTCCATTAATAATCGGGGTTTCGCTCGATATTACAGATCAGAAGAGGGCTCAGCAGGAGTTGATAGATGCGAGGCTCAAGGCGGAACACTCCGACAGGCTCAAGTCGGCGTTTCTGGCCAATATGAGCCATGAAATACGTACTCCGCTAAATGCCATAGTCGGATTTACGAGGATCATAGCGGAGACTGACGATGCGGAGGACAAGAAGCATTTTTCGGAGATAGTCGAAGAGAATTCCACCTTATTGATGCAGTTGATCAACGATATTCTCGATATGTCGAAGATCGAGGCCGGAACACTGGAATTTACAAGGGCTCCGGTCAGCATTAAGGAGTTGTGTAATAGGGTTTGTGAGATACACCAGCAGCACATGGCGTTGGGTGTAAGACTCGATCTGGAGGATGCATTGCCGGAGCTGCACACCGATACGGATGCCAACCGCCTATCGCAGGTGTTGTCGAATTTAATAACCAACGCCTCGAAATTCACTAAAAAGGGCTACATCAGAATCGGTTATGTTCTCCGCGGAGACAAGATAGAGTTTTATGTCGAGGATACTGGAAGCGGCATTCCGGAAGAGAAACTCGGCGCTATTTTTGATCGTTTCACGAAGTTGAATAGCTATATGGTCGGTACCGGGCTCGGCCTTTCGATCTGCAAGATGATCGTAGAGAAGCTCGGAGGAGACATAAGCGTGATTTCGACCGAAGGCAAAGGTTCGAAGTTTACATTTACAATCGAGTACAATCCCGTCGACGCAGTTATTGCTGGCGTTGACACTATGAAAAATGCGGTTATGGCAGAGAATAACGAAATGTTCACAATCCTCGTAGCTGAGGATGTAGACAGTAATTTCCAGTTGTTGCAGGCACTTATCGGAAGGAAGTATAAGCTTTTGCGGGCCTATAACGGCCAGGAAGCCATAGATATGTTCAAGGAACATAATCCGGATATGATCTTGATGGATGTTAAAATGCCTGTGATGAATGGGATTGATGCCACCAAGGCTATCCGGCAGATTTCTGCGTCTATCCCCATCATAGCCCTTACGGCATTTGCCTTCAACGATGACCGCACGCAGCTACTTGAAGCCGGATGCAACGACTATCTTACCAAGCCGGTCGCGGCCGATTTGTTGCGTAACACGATCAACCGGTTCTTGGTGGGAGAGTAGCTTTTGGGCTTTTTCACACGGTGGTCTGTAAATTTCAGTGCCGTGTTTGATACATATTCCATAGCGACCCGGCTCCGTAAAGCCGGGTCGTTCCGTTAAGGGATTTTCATACAAAAGCGACCCGTAAGAACATATAACACTTTTTCATAGGCAATTCAGATAAACGCTGAATACCGGAAAAAATAAGATCATGACATAAAGCTACCGTGTTTGCCTGTTTCCGGTAATGTGCATGCTTATGGGTTGTTGGGAAAAATTGCTTATTTTTGAGACTATTTTTAAACGACCGGAATAAAATAAGGCAGATTTTAATATACAGGCCTGTCTGATTTCCTCCTTTAATAGACCTAAACTTATGCCGAAAGATCAAATCCCGATGGCTGCATTTGCAGACACTAAACCACATTACAGTATACTCGACGGATTGCGTGGAGTTGCGGCGATCACCGTTGTGTGCTTCCACATATTTGAAGCCTTTGCTACCAGTCATTTGGATCAACGAATAAACCATGGTTATTTGGCTGTCGATTTTTTCTTTATATTGTCCGGGTTTGTCGTAGGGTATGCTTATGATGATCGTTGGGGGTCAATGAAAATAAAAGACTTCATCAAACGCAGGATTATACGCCTGCACCCGATGGTTGTGATGGGCGCCCTGATCGGGGCAGTAATGTTTTATTGGCAAGGTTGTTCTGTATGGAATGTTTCAAAAGTGGGTGTCATAGCTTTATTTACCGCCACGTTTTTGAATATGTTGTTGATTCCGGCTACTCCCGGGAGCGAAATCCGGGGTGTGGGAGAGATGTTTCCTTTGAATGGACCGAGTTGGTCTTTATTTTTTGAATATATCGGCAATATTCTCTACGCTTTGGTTATTCGTAAATTTTCCACCAAAGCTCTTGCCGCATTGGTTTTTGCTACCGGATGCGGCCTGGCGTCATTTGCCATATTCGGACCGTTGGGCGATATATGTGTCGGATATTCGCTGACCGGAACAGAATTTACCGGAGGGTCCTTGCGGCTGCTATTTTCTTTCTCTGCGGGTTTGCTCATTTCCCGTATTTTCAGGCCTGTCAACGTAAAGGGCGCTTTCTGGGTATGCAGTATATCGGTCGTTGCCCTCCTGGCTGTACCCCGCATAGGCGGAGCCGGGCATTTATGGGCGAACGGGGTATATGATACTTTGTGTTGTGTCGTGTTTTTCCCGATCCTTGTCTATCTTGGAGCTTCAGGAAAAAACACTGATAAATACACGGCGCGAATATGTAAGTTTCTGGGAGACATTTCCTATCCTTTGTATATGGTACATTATCCGTTTATTTATCTTTACTATGCTTGGGTGAAGAATGAGAATCTTACATTTCAGGAATCATTGCCCGGTGCGGCGGGAGTTGTTATAGGAAGCATTATTTTGGCTTATATCTGTTTGAAGTTATACGATATACCGGTGCGGAGATATTTGACGAGCCGGTTCCTGAAAACCAGGATATAGCCTTATCCGGATTTAGAAACTGTTTAAATTTCCTATGGAAAGTATTATAAGTTCTTCCGGGCCGCTTTTCGCGTGAAAATTTCGTTACATAGCACACCGCTATGCGCCTCTATTTTCACGCAAAAATCATCACCGGAATATACTTAAATCTTTTTCCATAGGAAAATTAAACAGTTTCTTAGAGTTTATTTAAATTCCCATTTCATTAGTGTCCACTAAAAATTCATAAAAGTTCTTTGAAATAGTTGAAGTTCAATTTGTTACAAGAGTTTTTCGAGTCAACGGATTTAAAATTAGTTTTGCGGTCAGAATCAGACCGTTATGCAAAAGGATAAGTACG
>JAVBMJ010000086.1:0-13871 GCA_031552535.1 Rikenellaceae bacterium | reverse complement strand
ACCGAATATCCCGCCGCCATGGCCCATGTCGTCGACACCGCCGGTGCCCGATTGAGCGAAGCCCTGCTCGCACGCGATCATAAAAACCTCCGAAACCGGAGGAAGGTAGTTTTCGTAGTTCATCGATAGTAGTATTTTAGTATTTACTTGATTTTCCGGCCGCAAAGATCATAAATAATTTCGATCCGGACTTTTGTCTGCCTTAATTTTATTTTTGCCTGCTTCAAAAAATGCTCTTTTTCGTCGGGTAACTAAAAAAGGTTACATTCCGGCAATGGAGCGAAAATTTGAACTGGGCTGTTTATATAAGGCGCTATGCGGTTTTTATGGCGGGGAAATATTGCGGGAAATTTCGCAGTCTCGATTTTTTGCCGTACCTTAGGCTGGAATTCAACCGGCTGGCGGGGGGAAGATTTTATTTAAACGCCTCCGGTCTGTATTCCGGAATAAATATACATTGACAGATGTACCTGCTCAATCATACTTTTTTTGTCGACGCGGCACTCGGCGATGCGTGGAAATCGTTCACGGTATCGGAGTATGTACCGGCATTGCGCTCGGCTGGATTCGGCAAAGTGACGCTCAGCCGGGTTTTGGACGAACACGCATGCGATCATTTCACGTGGTCGCTGCTTGTGGAACTGGAAACGATGGAAGATTATGCGACGGTAACAGGAGAGATATTCGGGGCTTTCGCCGGCAGGCTCCGGGAGTGTTTCGACAGCGAGGTGCTTTGGCAACTGACCCTGATGAGAAAAGACGATAGCGTGGGGTAAATGAAAGATGGACATCGAAATCCTGCGGCAGCGGCAGGTCTATTCGTCCGCCACACTTGTGATTTGCAGATCGAAAACGTTGACAGGAATGCGCACTAAAGTTACGGTGAATGTCCCGGTATGCCGGGTAGTAATGCGAAAATTTATATTTGCTGCGGCTTTCTGCCTGGCTTTTGTCGTAACCCGGGCGCAGGAGGGGAGTCTTGTGATAGAACCTGAGCGAGGTGAGAGGTGGTGGGGAGTTTATGCCGGCGGCGGACCGTCAATGCCGTTCGCCGCACCTTTCGCTGTCGACGCCACAGTGGCAGGCAGTGGTCTTGTGCCGATTCTGGTCTCTGACGACGGACGCTACTTCCAGGGGGCGCCGGGAACGGGAATATCGTTCGACGGACGTAAATTCACGCTCCGGGGCGATTCTTTGTGTAAAGGCGCGGTCAAAGCGGGAAAAACGTTGCGGGAGGCGTATATCGTTTGCGCCCACACCAATTTTCCGCCTTCGGATAAAGTTCCTGCGGCGGAACTCTTTTCTATGCCGGTATACCTTACCGCGGGTGAACTGGGGGCCGGCCACACCCAGGAAGGTGTATTGGATTATGCCCGGCGGATCGTTGCCGGTGGATTTCCCGCCGGAATAGTGGTGATACCTGCCGGATGGGACACTTCGGATGGCATTCCCGCTTTCGATCAACGGTATTATCCCGATCCGGGGGCGATGTGCAGGGAATTGCATGGCCTCGGATTCAGGGTGATGCTGACCGTAACACCTCTGATAGGCGCTTCGGGCAGGAGCTATCGTCGTGCCGCTGATGGTAACATGCTGATCTGCAGTAATGACGGGGCGCCGTTTACCGGAGTGTCGGACGAGGGTTGCCAGGCTTGTATCGATCTGGTGTCGAACAGGGTGGCAGTGGCGGTGAAACAGGGTCTCGAATCATTGTATAACGACTACGGGATCGACGGGTTCCGTTTCGACCTGGGAGACTGCCTGCCGTTCATATCGCATCTCGGGGACGAATCACGCACGGCATTCATGCAAAACTGGGCCGGTCTGGGCGATTTATCCGGCCTTTGCCTCTATTCGTCCGTGGTAGCCATGCCGTCGTTTCCATATGTATGCGAATCGCAAACCGTTAGTGAGGACGGATGGAAAGCGTTAGGCGAAGCGATGGACGGTCCCGTGGCGATGGGGCTTTGCGGCTACGCTTACCCGACGGCTAATCTTTATGGTTCCGGGAATAAAACTTCGTCCGACGCAGCGTTAATGGTAAGATCTTTGCTTGTGAGTGCATCGATGCCGGTGTGTATCGTAGGGTTTGCGCCTTGGCGGCTTGCGGGCAACGACCTGAAATCTGTTAAAGACGCTCTGGCTCAGAGGGCGCGTCTGGCGGAGTATATTACGGAGACTGCACGTGAATCTTCGAAAACGGCCGAGCCGCTGGTCAGGCACATGGAGTATCAGTTTCCGCGCAACGGTTTCGCCGATTGCCGCGACCAGTTCATGCTCGGTCCGCGATATCTTTTTGCCCCGGCGGTCGACAGCTCGGCAACGCGCACCGTGAGGCTTCCGCGAGGTACGTGGATTGACCGTAACGGGAAACGTTACAAAGGCCCGGTCGTGGCACGTATCGATGTTTCGGGGGGCAGGCTTCAATGGTTCGAACTGACAGGGGGGAAGTAGGATGTGTGCCGCCCTGCAGGATCAACTGCATGACGGCCAAGCGTCCCGGGTCGCCGGAGAGAAGTAAGGTAAAATGAGGATTTTAAAACTAAGTAAGCCATGCTTAACGACCAACAACGCGATTACCTGCTCCCCAAGGCATTCAATGCGGCTTTACGTGCGGGAGCGGCCATACTTGAGGTCTACTCCAGGGATACTACCGGCGTGGCCGTAGATCTGAAAAGCGACATGACCCCCATAACGATAGCCGACAGGAATTCTCACGAACTTATTAAAGACTACCTTTGCACGACACGCATTCCGGTGCTGAGCGAAGAGGGCAGGGAGATGCTCTATGCCGAACGTCAGGGGTGGGATCTTTTCTGGCTTGTCGACCCGCTGGACGGCACTAAGGAATTCATCCGGCACAATGGTGAATTTACGGTTAATATAGCCCTTGTCTCTGATAATAAACCCGTGCTGGGAGTGGTATATGTGCCATGCCTCGACCGCGTATATTTCTGCGACAAGGAACTGGGCGCTTTCCGCAAGACAAATGTAAAAGCGGATTCCCGGGCGGATTTTTCGATTGAGGAATTAATGTCGAATGCCGTCGGGCTGCCTTTGAATTCCTCTGGCAACACCCCTGTACGGATTGCCATAAGCCGTTCGCACAACACCCCGGAGACATTTGTCCATGTGGACCGCATACGTGAGGAACATCCGTGTGCCGAAGTTATGGAACAGGGCAGCTCTTATAAATTCTGTCTGCTGGCCGAAGGCGAGATAGATTATTATGTACGCACGACCGACACCTACGAATGGGATACGGCGGCGGGAGAGATATTGCTGGAAATCTCCGGCGGATCGACACAGGCACTTCCAGGCGGCGGGAAATTGTCGTACAACAAAGAGTCGCTCGTCAATCCACACTTCATCTGCCGGAGCCGGGCGATGGAAGATCCCGTACATGGCTGCAAAACGGAGGGTCGTTGATGAAAGGCATACTGCGCAAAGAGTTCCTGCGACATGTGGCGCAAACATCTCCCTCGCCACTGATGATCGAAGTGGAGAGAGCACAGGGGGTATTCCTGTATACTCCCGGCGGCAAGCGCTATTACGACCTTATCTCGGGTGTATCGGTGAGCAACGTGGGTCATGCAAACCCGCGTGTAGTGGAGGCAGTGCAAAGCCAGGCGGCATCTTACATGCATACGATGGTATATGGCGAGACTGTGCAGCGTCCCCAGGTGGAGTATGCCCGTCGTCTGGCCGTGTTGTTGCCCGACGGTCTCGACTCGGTGTATTTTGTCAACTCGGGAGCCGAAGCGGTAGAAGGGGCGCTGAAACTTGCCAAACGTTTCACGGGACGCCGGGAACTGGTTTCTTTCCGCAACGCATACCACGGTAGCACCCACGGGGCACTGAGTGTGATGGGGGGCGAGGAGTTGAAGAGTGCATTCAGACCACTACTGCCGTGTACCGAACAGATCGGTTACGACGACTTCGGCGACCTGTCCCGCATTACCGAACGGACGGCTGCCGTGATTGTGGAACCGGTCCAGGGTGAGGCCGGAGTGAGGCTGCCGTCGAAGTGCTACCTCAGCGCATTGCGCGAACGGTGCACGCGTATGGGGGCATTGTTGATCTTCGATGAGATACAGACCGGGTTCGGGCGTTGCGGTACGATGTTCGCCATGGAGTTGTCGGGGGTGACACCCGATATACTCTGCCTGGCCAAGGCGCTCGGTGGTGGTATGCCGCTCGGAGCCTTTGTCTCTTCGGGCAGGATCATGGAGACGCTCTCGCACGATCCGGCGCTGGGCCATATCACCACGTTCGGAGGCCATCCCGTTTGCTGTGCGGCTGGTCTGGCCGCCCTCGAATTTACTCTTGACGAGGCATTGCTCACACAGGTCGAGGCCAAAGGCGCGCTGTTCGAGGAGCTGCTGTCGGCGCATGACTCGGTACTGGAGATAAGACGTTGCGGCCTTTTGATGGCGGTGGAACTTGGAAGCCCGGAGCGCCTTTTCGCGACGCTTGCCGGTTTTACCACGGCTGGTATCATGAGCGACTGGTTCCTTTTCTGCGACACTGCCTTCCGCATCTCACCCCCGCTTACGATCACCTACGATGAAATACGCCACTGTTGCAGCCTTATTCTCGGCGTGCTCGGCTAATTCGTGGACACATATATAAAACCCCAATATTTTTCGTTACAATATTTACTGCCCGACCAGTTTCCCCGCCGCTCGTTTCAACAGGCTTTTAACAATCAACCCATGAAAGGGGCGGACAAATAAAAAGTAAACACGCCCAAGTTTATTTCTAAAATGAACTATGGTGATGGCAAATATTTTTCGGAATTCCTTGTCTTTCTCAATGAATACAGACATATAGGCATGAAGATGTTTGTCGGTCAACAATAGGACTGTTTCATTATCGTTCTTCGCGGAAACAGAAGCCAATTCATAACTGCCACCTGTGCGGATGCAGGTTTCAAATTCTTTCAGGTTGCCGTTTTCAGAGCCTTTCAGCCCGACAAATTTCACCAGAAAATTACGCAGTTTGAAAAGGACGTTCACCCAACCTGGAAAGTTTGTCCAGAAGCCGACCATGATATCATCAGGTAAGATTTCTTTTCCAAAATTTACATTGCATGCATATACATCCGAATAATCTGCCGGAAGGTAATTCTGGGTCAGGCTGTTTGCCGGGATTATCACCTTTTTTACTTTCATCACTGTAAATTTTGAGGCATAAGGCTGTTGCAATTCAGGCAGTTATCGCGGTGTGCGCATAAAGTATTTCCGCAGCCATTGCGTTTCCAACGATTCAGTACCTTATTTCTTTTCTACATCAAATCACAACTTAACAAGATCAAGATCATCAGTTGCATTTGTTGTACCTTATTTCTTTTCTACATCAAATCACAACTCTATAGATTTGAAAATATAACCAGATATTGTTGTACCTTATTTCTTTTCTACATCAAATCACAACTATGAAAATAAAAAGGGATTTGAAACCATGGTTGTACCTTATTTCTTTTCTACATCAAATCACAACCAATATTGTTGAGTTTGTAGTTGTTGTAGTGTTGTACCTTATTTCTTTTCTACATCAAATCACAACTGAAGTCCTGAACAGCATTTGCTTTAGCAGGTTGTACCTTATTTCTTTTCTACATCAAATCACAACCATAGTTAGCATGAGTGCTTGTAATCAGCATATTGCATGGCGGAAGCCGGGCAAAAACCGCGTTGATAGTTTCTATGGAAGTGGATTTGGTGTGTGATTTTTGTTTATAAAGGCAAATATAGCAATAGTTTGTTTTAGAGCTTGTTTAAATTTTCAATGTAAAAGACTATTTATCGTTTCTTTCGGACTCTCTTTTACACTGGAAAATAAAAGCCTGTCTGATTCTACTGTAAAAAATCAAACAGGCTCCAGGCATATTCACACCCTGAAAATAACGAACTCCGTAATTATATGGCTTCGAAAACTTCTTTCCCTTCCTGGCAAATCGGGCATGTCCAATCTTCGGGCAGGTCTTCGAATGCCGTTCCGGGCGCTATGCCTCCTTCGGAGTCGCCTTTTTCGGGATCGTATACATAACCGCAAATCTCACATTTGTACTTTTTCATAGCTCTTATATTTTAAATTCGACAATATTCGTTCGCCGATGGCGCCAGCCCGGGGCGTACCAACGCTCTAATAAACCCCGGTGTAAGTTTGTGGCGAGAGCCTGCGCAACTCGTTCTTAATCTCATCGCTCACGTCAAGGCTGCGGATGAACTCCACTATATCCTCCCTGGTTATAGGGCGGTTGGTTCTCGTCAACGATTTCAACGCCTCGTAAGGTTCCGGATAGCGCTCCCTTCGCAGGATTGTCTGGATGCCCTCGGCAACCACCGCCCAGTTGTTATCCAGGTCGCGGCTTATCGTTTCGGTGTTGATGATAAGTTTGTTCAACCCCCGCAGTATGGATTTCAATGCTATCAAAGTGTGTGCCATAGGCACTCCGATGTTGCGCAATGTCGTAGAATCGGTCAGGTCGCGTTGCAGACGCGATATGGGCAGTTTGGCAGCCAGGTGTTCGAAAAGCGCATTGGCTATGCCGAGGTTACCTTCGGCATTTTCGAAGTCTATCGGGTTTACTTTGTGTGGCATAGCCGACGACCCAACCTCTCCGGCCTTGATTTTCTGCTTGAAATAATCCATCGACACATAGGTCCACACATCGCGCGAAAGGTCGATCAGGATCGTGTTGATCCGTTTGAAATTATCAAAAATAGCGGCTATATTGTCGTAATGTTCGATCTGCGTGGTGGTCTGCGAACGTTCCAGGCGCAACGTATTGTTGACAAAATCGTTCGCAAACCCGATCCAGTCTATATCGGGATATGCTGCCACATGGGCGTTGAAGTTCCCCGTTGCGCCACCGAACTTCGCCGGTGACGGTATCTCGCGCAACAGTGCCACCTGTTTGGTGAGCCTCTCGACGAATACCATCATCTCTTTGCCCAGTTTCGTGGGCGAAGCCGGCTGTCCATGGGTGCGTGCCAGCAACGGGATGTCGCCCCACTCCTGCGAGAGTTCGCGCAACTTGCCGATGACTTTTTCGAGATAGGGATAATATACCTCATTGACCGCGTCGCGCAGGCTATATGGTGTGGCCGTGTTGTTTATATCCTGCGACGTGAGGCCGAAATGCACGAATTCCTTGTGTTGTCCCAGGCCGAGTTCTTCCATCTTTTCCTTAAGGAAATACTCTACCGCCTTCACGTCATGGTTGGTCGTAGCCTCGATATCTTTTATGTGCAACGCATCGCCGGTCGAGAAGCTGCGGTAGATTTCACGCAGATCCTCAAACGTCCCGGTCGCCACCTCCGAGAGTTGCGGCAAAGGGATCGAGCACAGGGCAATGAAGTATTCCACTTCGACCAACACACGGTAGCGTATCAGCGCATACTCCGAAAAATAGTCGGCCAATGACTCCGTACTGGCACGGTAACGTCCGTCTACGGGCGATATTGCTGTGATTTTGCTGAGTTCCATTTACTATTTGTTCTATCGTTTTGGAAGAATGTCTTCCGGCCTTTCCCGGAACGTTTTAACCCTACAAATATACAAAAAGTTCCGGAAAGATTCCCGGAACTTTTTGTATTGTGCGCTGTAGTGGACTCGAACCACTGACTTCCACCCTGTCAAGGTGACACTCTAAACCGACTGAGTTAACAGCGCATTGCTGTTAGCGGCTGCAAATATAATTATTATTCCCCGATCCCGCAATACGGTCGCGTCGATTTTGCCGTACGGCATCGGATTAACCTCCTCAGAACTTTACGACAAACCCGTATTCTATATCCTCTATACTAAAGTTGCACGAGAAATAACTCTCCTTCGAGGTCTCCTTCGAGGTCATATTCTGCTCGTCCCATTTGGAATATGTATATCCAATAAAACCGAACCTGCCTGTAAGAGCAACATTTTTAGACAGATTCACCGCTACCCCGGGGCGTATTCCTATCGATAATAAGTGGGTTTTTGTGTCATATCCCACCCCGCCGACAGTATTGAATAATGTAACTTTATCATTTTCATAGCCAATCCCTCCATCCAGATAGAAATAACCTATTTTGCCTTTGGCCGCAATATATCTCGCGAATGGAGTCACGCCATATGTCATGGTCTTGGTTGCAACGGCAGATTCTGCCTCGATTTTAGTGTGTTTAGATAAGACCGCCAAGCCGGCGCCCCATCTCTCCGAAAATTGATATCCCGCTTCGGGACAGATCGAATAAGACGATGACTTAACTTCATGCTTATCATAACTACCCTCAAAGAAACTAATGTTTCCCCCAACCCATATCTGTCCGCGTTCCTGGGCCGAACCCGATAAGGCAAAACAGAATACCGTGAGTATTCCCGCAAATTTCTTTATATTCATGGTTAGCAGTTTTTGGGATCAAGTTAGACACAAGCAGACTCCCGGGTTATAACTTATCTGAATAATGGGGTGGTCAGAACCTCACGTAAAACCCTATATCGATATAATCCATGCCGAAATCACACACAAATTTCTCATCATAGTCTCCGGGGCCATACCTCTCGCAGGAATATCCCAAAAATCCCACCCGGCTTGTAATAGCCACCCTGTCAGAAACATTTATAGATATACCCGGCCTTATCCCTGCATCAAAGATTGTAGAAGAGGTTTCATACGCATAATGCCCTGTCCCTTTCAGCTTGCTGACGTACAAGGCATAACGTGTGCTGCCATCCACAAACAACGCTCCCGCACGACCCTGGAAGAATGCGTAGCGCAGGAACGGATTCACTACAAAACCATTTGAAACCCGTTCCACCTCCCCTACGGATAATTCAGATTTTTGGTAAGAGTACCCCAGCATCAAGCCCAGGCTTGCACTCTTTGACAGGCGGTATCCGAATTCAGGAAATATCCCGAAATTCGTTTCGCCCGATTCCGACGCCCCGAAACTCACGCTTCCGCCAACCCACAACCTGGTCTGGGCCAGGGTCGTAAAGGCGAATACACAAAAAAAGACAGCAATAGATAATTTTTTCATTATTCACAATTTACACGATTGCGCCACTCCCATGGCAGCAGCGAAGATACCACTAATTTATTTGCTTTCCAACGCATTGCCCGGCAAACGCCATCATAATGCGGATAAGCTGCAGAAAACGATGCCCTGGCACAAGATCTTGCTTTAGAAACTGTTTAAATTTTCTATTGTAACCCGTTGCGCATTTAGAATACGGAGGCCTGCTGAGTGTAATGCTCATGTTATCAGCTGTTTGCTGGAATTCATGAGTCAGTTCGCAGCCAGCGGAGTGCGGATAATGAGCCGGAGGCGATTTTATCGGCCCTCCGCGCCGGGTGGCTGCGGGCCAACAGCTTTGCGTGGCAAAGCCGGTGATGTGACCGTTGCAAAATCAACGATTCATATTTCTTAAATGCACAACGGGTTATTGTAAAGTATTATAAGTTCTTCCGGACCGCTTTTCGCGTGAAAATATCGTTACATAGAACACCGCTATGCTCCTCTGTTTTCACGCAAAATCGATCCCGGAATCTACTGAAGTCTTTTCCCATGGGAAACCAAACAGTTTCTCAAACGGATTCCAAAACCGTGAAAAGTTTGTACCTTTGCTGTCGGGTATGGAATTTGCGGGGTCGCTATCCTGCCGCTTAAGATTATGAAAACACTTTTTTTGTTTCTGTTCATCGGATTCGTAATACTGTTCGTCATCCTGCCGTTATTGGGCCGGACATTGTTCTATGTTTTGCTTGGCCGTCTCAGCCGCAAGGCGCAGCAACAGCAACAATATGGCACTGAGGGCGATGCGGCGGGGCAAAAGCGCGAGGGCGAGGTTAAAATTATGAAAAATCCCGGGACCGGACGCAAAAGGGTCAACCGCGCCGTAGGCGATTATGTGGATTACGAGGAGATAAAAGAGAATTAAGTATGGGTTTTCTCGAAATTTTCGGCCAGTATATAGTACTGCTGTCCAAGGTTTTTTCCAAGCCGGAGAAGATAAGCATCTACCGCCGCCGCATATTGACGGAAATGGATTCGCTCGGCATCAAGTCTATCGGCATAGTGGCCATTATATCGGTATTCATGGGTGCCGTTATCATGCTTCAGATGGCCATCAACCTCGAATCGCCTTTCATACCGAAATATCTTATCGGTTACGCCACGCGCGAGTCGATGATCCTGGAGTTCAGCTCGACGGTCGTTGCGCTGATCCTTTCGGGTAAAGTGGGATCGAACATCTCGTCAGAAATAGGTACTATGCGCATCACCGAACAGATCGACGCGCTTGAGATCATGGGTGTGAACTCGGCCAGCTACCTGATACTGCCCAAGATCGTGAGCATGGTGCTGTTTTTCCCGTTTCTTACGATCATGAGTATGATAATCGGGTCGGCAGGCGGATATTTCGTTGCGATGTTCACGGGGATAATGAATCCGGATATGTATATCGACGGGTTGAAATTCGCGTTTCGTCCCTTCTCGATAGTCTATTCGCTGATCAAGTCAGGGGTGTTTGCGTTCCTTATCACGTCGATCTCGGGCTTTTACGGCTATTATGCCAAGGGCAATTCCCTGGAAGTTGGCTCGGCCAGCACGAAGGCTGTGGTCGTGAGTTCGGTCATGATACTTATTTTCAACCTCATCCTCACCCAATTACTATTGATATGATAAGGGCCGAGCATGTAGTCAAATCGTTCGACGGGCGGGTGATCCTCGACGATATTTCGGTAACTTTCGAGCGTGGCAAAACTAACCTGATAATAGGACAGAGTGGATCGGGCAAGACGGTGATGTTGAAATCGTTGGTTGGATTACACAAGATAGATTCGGGGGCCATATATTACGACGACATATGTTTTTCGGAACTCGATTTCCGCGAACGCAAGCGTATCCGCCGCGACATGGGGATGTTGTTCCAGGGCGGGGCGTTGCTCGATTCGTCGACGGTAGAGGAGAATGTCAAGCTGCCGCTCGATCTTTTCACCAACCTCAGCGAGAGGGAAAAGCGCTCGCGCGTAAACCAGTTCCTCAATCGTGTCGAACTGCCCGACGCGGGACGGCTCTATCCGTCGGAGTTGAGCGGGGGCATGATCAAACGTGTGGCGATAGCGCGCGCCATAGTGATGAATCCCAAGTACTTGTTCTGCGACGAGCCAAACTCGGGTCTCGATCCCAAGACTTCGGTGGTTATCGACAAACTGATACACGACCTTACCAAGGAGTTCGACATTACGACCATCATTAACACCCACGACATGAATTCGGTGGTACAGATCGGCGAAAAAATCATTTTCCTCAATGAGGGGCGCCTGTGGTGGGAAGGGAGCAAGGCCAACGTCCTCGATTCGGGGAATAAGGAGCTGAACGACTTTGTGTTCGCCTCGTCGATGGTGCGCCGCATTAAGAAATAGTTAAATATGACCGGCCTTGCGAGGCCTTTAAGCGCATTGGCGCTGATAACATGTGCGTTATGCAACAATCCCAATTATGCATTATTTCGCAGGCCGGTGCGGTTTTTGCAGATTTAATAAAAATATTTAATTTTGTGGCGGAAAAAGGAAAAGCAGGTAAACCAAATTAAAAGATAAGACAATGGCAACGATTAAAATTGGCATCAACGGTTTCGGACGTATCGGCCGTTTGGTATTTCGCGCAGCGATGACAAAACCCGAAGTGGAAGTTGTAGGTATCAACGACCTTATTTCGGTAGATTACATGGCTTATATGCTTCGTTACGACACTGTTCACGGACAGTTCAAGGGCTCTATCGAAGTTAAGGACGGCAACCTGGTGGTTAACGGCAAGTCGATCCGCGTTACTGCAGAGAAAGACCCTGCAATGTTGAAGTGGAACGAGGTAGGCGCTGAGTACGTTGTCGAATCTACCGGTCTTTTCCTTTCGAAAGACACCGCTGCCAAGCACATCGAGGCCGGTGCCAAGCGCGTTGTGATGTCGGCTCCGTCGAAAGACGACACCCCGATGTTCGTAATGGGCGTAAACAACAAGTCGTACGCGGGCGAGACCATCGTTTCGAACGCATCCTGCACCACCAACTGTCTGGCTCCGCTGGCTAAGGTTATTCACGACAAATTCGGCATCGTAGAGGGTTTGATGACTACCGTACATGCTACTACCGCTACTCAGAAAACTGTCGACGGTCCTTCGGCTAAGGACTGGAGGGGTGGTCGCGCCGCTTCAGGCAACATCATTCCTTCGTCGACCGGTGCTGCAAAAGCTGTAGGCAAAGTTATTCCTTCGCTCAATGGTAAGTTGACCGGCATGTCATTCCGAGTACCGACTCTCGACGTATCGGTTGTCGACCTTACATGCCGTCTGGAAAAAGCCGCTACCTATGCTGAAATTTGCGCTGCCATCAAAGAGGCTGCGGAAGGCGAATTGAAAGGCATACTGGGTTACACCGAAGACGAAGTTGTTTCTTCGGATTTCGTAGGCGAAGCCCGCACATCGGTATTCGATGCCAAAGCAGGTATCTCGCTCAACGCTAATTTCGTGAAGCTCGTATCGTGGTACGACAACGAGTGGGGCTACTCGAACAAAGTAGTGGAATTGATCCAATATATGGACACTGTTAAGTAAACCGCTTACAGTAATTCCAACCATCGGAGCCTGTCTCGAAATGATTTTGAGGCAGGCTCTTTCTGTTTTGCGCTTTGACTTCACCGCGCTCCTCTCCCGGGATCGGACCCGGAGCAAAAAAGCGGCAGATCTTCCACAGACTCCAAATGTTTTGTAACTTGCCGCCCCGGAAGGCTGTAACAGGTAAAATAGACAGTAGATTTATGATCGAAATAGATGGAAAGATTGTAAGCATCGATGTACTCACTGAGCACTTTTGTTGCGATTTAGGGGTATGCAAAGGTATTTGCTGCGTGGAAGGTAATGCAGGAGCGCCGCTCGAAGCCCGGGAAGAGGAGATACTGGAGCGCGAATGGGAGGCTTACCGTCCTTATATGACGCCGGAAGGGATAGAAGCAGTGCTGCGTGACGGGTTCATGGTGATCGACGACGACGGAGATTCGACTACCCCTCTGGTCAACGGGGCCGAGTGTGCATACGCCTATATGGATGGCGATGTGACGCTCTGTGCGATAGAACGGGCTTTCATAGAGGGAAAAACATCATTCCGCAAACCCATATCGTGTCATCTTTATCCGATAAGGCTGGTTAATTTCTCGAACGGCATGGTGGGTTTGAACTACCACCGTTGGGATGTGTGCCATGGTGCGGTCGAGTGTGGCCGCCGTAAACGTGTGCCGCTTTATGCCACCCTGCGGGAGCCTTTGGAGCGTCGTTTCGGCGCCGGATTCTACGATGCGCTCCAGGCGGCCGCTCAATATATCGGTTCATCGGAGCAGCCGGGACGGGTGAAATAGTCATTTTAAATGAAATACCCTAAGGGCAATGGGCTATTCAGATAATTTCGACTTTTTTTTGCACATTTTTTTTGTCAGAACAAAATAGTGTTGTATATTTGCGGTGCAAAACAGGCTTTAATACTTTCCTTAAGTGCTTATTGCTCTGCTTTACGATCTTAATGGTGTGGTAGTTCAGCTGGTTAGAATACCTGCCTGTCACGCAGGGGGTCGCGGGTTCGAGTCCCGTCCATACCGCCAAAATCAAGTAGTAATTCTGCGTAAAACCTTGAAATCCAATGATTTCAAGGTTTTTTCTTTTGCCTCAGTTTGGGAAAAATACCGCAATTTTAAGGGCTCAATGTAAAAACCGGGTGGAGCGGGTGAAAAGTTTATCTTTGCGGGATGCAAACAGACTTATCCAAATTGATTTTACCCACTGAGGTATTTGATCACTTCGAACTAATCGCAGTCGAGGATTATCCTGAACATTTCA
>JAVBMJ010000044.1:0-28905 GCA_031552535.1 Rikenellaceae bacterium | reverse complement strand
ACCGAATATCCCGCCGCCATGGCCCATGTCGTCGACACCGCCGGTGCCCGATTGAGCGAAGCCCTGCTCGCACGCGATCATAAAAACCTCCGAAACCGGAGGAAGGTAGTTTTCGTAGTTCATCGATAGTAGTATTTTAGTGTTTACTTGATTTTCCGGCCGCAAAGATCATAAATAATTTCGATCAGGACTTTTGTCTGCCTCAATTTTATTTTTGTCTGCGTCAAAAAATGACTTTATCGTGACAAAATATCATAATATTGTACAGTAAGCCGTCCGATTCTCCTGCCGCCCATTCCGGCAATGCATGGAAGGGTCGGCCGATAATCTGTAGCGTGAATATGAGGATTATACATATAATTTATGTATCTTCGCGGCATCCGGCGGTCGCATTGCGATCTGCGGATGAAACTATCTGCAAAATATGCCCGGTGTAAATCCATATTTGCTCCTGTCAATCGGCACGACAGTGTGTGCGGTCATGTTGGTAAATTCCCTGTTCCTTTACGTTCTGCGCGGGAACCGGCACCCGACAAACCTCATTACGCTGGTATTCGTGCTGACGGCACTGGTGCCGATAGCCGCAATAATTCAAAAATTCGATACAGACCACTATATGCGGGCGTTATTCAACCCGTCGCACGTGGTTATGGTGATGGCTATCTTTCCCCTGATATATTTCTACCTTTTCGAATTGATGCTCCCGGGATGTTTGAAGCTAAAACACTGGCTGGCGGCCTATGCCCCGCCGGTGGTATTCATGCTTATCCTGGCGGTAGTAAACCGGACATACGGCTCGCTGCCGTCGTTCGCCTCTTACGACCAGATATGGCCCTTTCTGGACAAACCAGCCATGTGGGTTAGAATATCCGGGATATTTATGATGATCGCCGAACAGGTCGTGTTTACCATGGTTACATTGCGTATGCACAACGACCATAAACGGCGCATGGTCGACGAATTTTCCAATTTCGAAGGATGCAACCTGCGGTGGGTGCGCTGGATCGCCTTTACAATGATCATCCAGGGAGTATGCGCGTTGGCGTGCATGACCGTCGAAGGATACGCCGTAAAACTGGTAATGGCCGTGACGGTGGTGACGATACCCACCATGATCAACATATTCGTTGTCCGCCAGAAAGACCTGTATACAACTCCGGAAAAAGATCCGGATACGGCAGATAACCGGATCGACAATGGAACGCCGGAGGAAGAACCCAGGCATTTGAGGCTTGGGGAGGAGTTGCTGTTGCTGTTCGAAAAGGATGAAATATTCAGAGACCCCGATTTGAGCGGCGACAAAGTGAGCCGGATGCTGAACACAAACCGGACCTACCTCTGGGCATTGATCAACCGCGAGTGGGGCACCAATTTTTATACACTCGTAAACGGCTACCGGTTACAAAAGGCGGAGGCCATGATGCGGGATGCAATGTTTATGAATATGTCATTGGGAAGTATCGCCGAAATGTGCGGATTCAGGAGTTTGAGCTCTTTCAGCACCTATTTCCGGCAGGAATACGGGGTTACCCCTTCGGAATTCAGAAAAAAATACCATTAATGACCCATCGGGGGTCGGGTCTGCCGGAGGCAATATGATAGTCCGGCAACGGGTTCTTATTATCCTTTTTTGCGATTATGTATATATCCGGTCATGTTCTTTCCTCGACTCTGGTCTCGGAGTTCTCCGCCCGAAAGGTCGGGCTCCGGTTCCGGACTTTTCTGACAATAGTCATAGCTTGCAACCTTCTGGATGCCGACCATCTTTGGGGCTACAGTGCCGACGATGGAACAGCCAGTTCGTTTTCGCTCTATGTCATGCATCGTTTCTGGTGGCTCGCAGTTGCAATCCCTTTTATCGCCGGCGCTTTTATCCGCCGCCTGAGGCCTTACTTCATCGCTGCCGGAACAGGTTTTTTGCTCCATTATTCGATGGATTTTCTCGCGGATCTCTTTGTTTACAACCTTGTATTCCTCGTACTGGCCGATACACTGTGCTATGGAGTAATCGTGTGGAAGGCCGGAGGATACGGCCACGGACAAAAACCTTTGGCAGCATTTGCCACCGGAGCGTTATTTATACCCTGGATCGTGTTGGCGGCGCTAAGATATGGATTTGTGCTCAATCCGGAACAGACACCTGTATATCACATTGTAAGCCTCACGATGAATGCCGGATTTGTATTCTGGGCCTATTTCGGATTGCGTAAGATTTGACCCGGCAGACTCTTAAAATTTTTGCCTGCGTCAATTTTTGCACAATTGACGCAGGCAAAAACAAGTTCCGGAATCTTTGTTTATATTCGCGGCATAATTTGTAAACTAATGATACTATGAAAACAAAGGGACAAAAATTTTTACTCCTGGCTATAGGCGTTGTCATCTTGTGCGGCCTCTCTCTGGGGACCCTTTATGTTACCGGCGTTTATCCCGGGCAAACCAAAGGGGAGGCAGGGTTTTGCAACGACAGGAGTTGCGATTGCCACAGCGGAAGTTTTAAAACATCGTGTGGCGAATGCGATCACTGCTGCCCTAAAATGCAGGAGAGTGGAGTGCAAGCTGTGGTGGCAGCATAACGGGCATCATTCCGGCAGAGGTGTGAAACGATCGCATAGAGTCGTCTAAATTTCCACATAAAATTTATTGGAATTTATATAAGGCGCTTCCGTGACCGGGACGTCGGGGCAAGGTGCGCGTCCTTTTGACCGCCCGTTTCAGAGCAACCGCAGGCACCAACATCAGGGGCAACAGTGCAAACCATGCGGCTGCCGGCAGCGAGGTTTCGCCGCCGTAGCTGTGCATGCCTCCGAGCAGGTAGTTTACGCCGAAATAGGTCATCAGCACCGTGCATAAAGCCACTATGGCATAGCTGTGGAAAAAGAGCGGACGATTGAACCGGCGCAAACTGCCCCCGTGGAGTGGCAGGGCGTAAACCATCATCGTGACCAGCGCCCATACCTCTTTGGGATCCCAGCCCCAGTAGCGGCCCCACGACACGTTGGCCCAGACCGCCCCCACGAAGATTCCAGCGGCCAGCAGGAATACCGCCGGATACAGGAACAACCGGCTGACAAGTTGCAGGTTATCTATTTGCGCATCGACCTTCCCTGCCGTTGCGGGCTGTGCGGACAGCCACAGGACCAGAGCCGCCATGCCGTTGAGCGCGACGAATCCCAGCAGGGCATACGACACCATGATCAACGACACGTGAATACTCAGCCAAGACGATGAAAGCACCGGCATCAGGGGCGTAATCTGCGGATTCATAGCTCCCAGGGCCGACACCAGCAGGGCGAACCCCGACAGGATAAAGCCAGAGGCGGTGACAAGGAAAAATTTCCGGCGGAAAATTACCGTGACCAACAGCACACACCAGGCTATGAACATCATCGTCTCGTAGCCGTTACTGAGCGGAACATGTCCTGCGATGTAGCCGCGCAAGGCGAGGTTGACCGTCACAAAGGCCAGCGAGTGGATGAGTTGAACCAGGAAAAGCGCCTGCAGCCAGCCTTTGCGCCGTCCGGTAGCCACGCTCCAGCAGAAGTATATGAACGCCAGGAGGCCGAAAACGAGGTTGAGCCTGTAGAGCGTCGTTGAGAGGTCCATCCGGTTGTACCACAATTCGGCGCCCAACTTGCGTGGCGAGAGGAGTTCGTTGCCTCCCTGCCGCTGTTGGAAGGAGGCGATCTTGCAGATCAGAGTGTCGACTTCGGCCCCATCTCCGGCCAGCAACGCCTGGTAGATGAGCGGAAAGATGCCTTTTACGAAGAGCGAATCGCCCCGCTCCGCGTCGCACACCTGATCGGCAGGCGAATACCACCGTAACCCGTCCGTAGTGCGTACCGGCAGCAAGGGAAGATATTCTCCTGCCTGCAACATGGCTATGAGCTGTATCTTCTCGTCAGCTTCGGCAATAGCCTTGTGCAGTTTGCCATTCCTGGCACCGCTTTTCGCAAGAGCTGTGCCCGACGCGAGTTTATAGTTGCGCTTCCCGTCGAAGAATGAGGTGAATGGGGCCATCTCCCGGCTCCCGGCGATGCGCCGCATTCCGGCGCTTTTTATGCGAACCATTGGTTCGTGTTGCCACTGCTCTGGGTAGAAAATCCATCCGGCGAGTACCTGCTCGGCAGAGAAATCACCCCAGTGCGGTTTTCCGCATAGCTTGAGTGTGAAGTCGCGGGCAAAGGTCTGCACCGGGGCGATGCGGCCGTTGTAGAGCATTTGCAGCCGCCCGAAGGCTTCTCCCTGTTCGCGGGTGATTGTGGCGGGAGCAGCCGTGGCCCCGCCTGTGGCCATCAGCAGCAACACCGCCGTGATGCCTGTCTTTTTGAGTCGCGGGTCGGAGAGCAACCTGCGGAATCCTCCCTGTGGAGAGAGAAGTGTCCAGAGCATCGAAATACCCAGCAGCAGATATCCGGTGTAAGTGACGGGTATGCCCCAGGGATCGTGATTCATCGAGAGGGTGCTTCCGTGCCCGTCCTCGTCGAACGATGCCTGATAGAAGCGGTAGCCGCGGTGTTTCAGGATGTTGTTCATAGATATCACATGACTGGAATTTACCCCCCGGTCGTGCACCGTTACACGGCTCACATAGTCGGACGGGGCCCCGGTTCCTTTGTAATATTCGGTACGGAAACTTTCGAGCGTCATCTCGAACGGGAGCGGCCGCAGGCCTGTACCGTCCTCCGGACTGAACTCTCCGGCCGGGATACCTTCCCTGAGGTGCAGGTATCCTTTTTCGGCCGAGAGAAACGTCAACATAGCACCTGCAAGGATCACCCCGAAAGAGGCGTGCAACATGAAAACCGGCCTGTTGCGGTGTAGCGACCGGCCGATGATGAGGCCCATTGCCGAACAAAACAACGCCCCCCAGAGCAGGGCGAACCACCAGGAATGGTAGACGTATTCCGCCACGAAGTCACTCCCCCGGGAACGTTCGACCAGCGTTGCAGCCCCGAGGATAATGATCATCGAGATAAAGAGTATAAAACCGGTACGTGTCAGCAGTCGCATGGGTCAGAACGGTTTAAAATCGGGATTGGACTCCTGTTTGATGGCTATGCACTCTGTTTCGACAAGCCAGCCGGGACGGCATACCGGGGCGAGGACGATCACTCCGGGAATGTGCCCGAAACGCTCTCTGACAATGGTCTCGACGCGCCGGTAATCGGCCGCGTCGCGCAGGTAAACGATCATTTGGGCCACATCTTCCATCGTAGCTCCGGCTTCGGCCAGCAACACTTCGATGTTTTCGAACATCCTGCAGGTCTGGGCGACGATCTCTCCCGGGGCGACTATCCCCCCGCGATTGTCGATGCTGGCCGTGCCCGATATAAAAATGTGGCTGCGGTCGCCGTAGATCACCCTCACACCGCGCTCGAAAGTAACCCCGTACTCGTGTGTAGGGTTGAGATGGGTGGGAGCGTAAAGGAATTGTTGCTGCCCGGGCCGGAGGCCTTTAACGGAGTAAGCATCCATAGACACGCTCACGCGGGAATCGGCCGAACGCCCTTCGATGCCCGTACTGGTGATGTAATGGCTCTCTTCGGTCAGACCGTGGGCGCGGAAAATTTCCCTGCGTGCTTCGACGACCCCTTTGTAGTTCACATCGACATCGCGGACAAAGAACCATGTGCGGATGCAGTCGTCGAGAAGTGTACAGCCCTCACGGCCCAACCGGGTTACGTATTTTTCCAGCAAAGCGCCGGTCTGAACGTGGGAGTCTCCTCCGGGAATGCTCCAGGCCGCTGTCCACATGTGGCGCATGCCGTTATGAACTGCCGTTACACCATCTTTTGCCGGCTCCACGTCGATTCCCGAGCACAGATAGACCCAAAGTGCGATTTTACTGCCGTCCATCGGTGGCTGCTGAACTATCGAGGTGGCGCACGGGGGATAGATCATTTCTCCCGCCCGCAGAAGTTCCTCCTGGTTGGCGGCATCGCTCAGGAAATAGCGCCTGAAAACAGGGCTAACCTCGCATCCGAGGTTCGAAAGCAGGTAGAAATATGCTGAGCGCATGCAGCTCAACTGCGTTTCGAACGGGTCGCCTGCATCAACGATGTGCAGCATGGCATTATATTCGCAAATGCCTCCCTCTGTTTTGAAGCAACTTATTTCAATTCTTACGTTACTGAATGTCAGTATTCTGTTTGAGAAACTCATGGCTTTTTTATTCATTACACCCGCCTGTGATCCAGGACCGGAGCAGGTTTACGTCGTCCTCTTTGGCAATTTCGGTATGGTCGGTCGAGAGTATGCCGGGTTCGGTCAATGCTTTTATTATAAAACTGTTAGAGGGACTGCCCGGCAGGGCGAGCTTCCATGCGCTGTTTTTTTTGGAAGCGGCATTTACCAGCGCCGCATGGCTGTGCCCCGCGGTAAGGTTGAGCCCCCGCGCCACGATGTCGCTGCCGCCGTGGCAGGCGATACATTTTGTCGTAAATACCTGCTGCTGCACCCTGCCGTAGCTATTCAGGGCGACGGTTTGTTGGGGCAGGGACAGAGTTTGTTCACCCATGCCATCGACAGGGTAGGTGTAGAAATGGCAAATCAGTTTTTTGCTTTTGTCAAGCAGCGATAACGAAACTATGGCGGCATCGTCGGGTACGTTGGGCAGCGAGACCTCGGTCGTTCCCCCGGCGGGCTTCAGTACCGGGATGAATGCCAGCGGGTATTGACCCTGCGCCCCGAAGGCGGCCAGTACAAGCCGGTAATATTCGCTCTCGGGATAGGCGTCCAGCCCTTCGAATGTGAATGTGGCCTCCACCCTGCGTTCAGACTCCTGCGCCGGGACGGGATATATATCACCGCTGTCGCACGAAACCATGGCAAGCGCCGCCGATGCGCATACGATTATAAAACAGCGTTTCATTGGCAGACGGGGATTAGAATGAAAACTGCATCATGACCGTCACGGCGTGTTGGGCCAGACCCAAGTCGTCGCGGTCGCGCGCCTCCTGGTCGTGGTGGCCCCAGCGCCCGGTGTACTGGTACATGGCCTGCAGTTTTAGGTTCGAACGCAGAGCATACCAGTTCAGGCCCGCGGCGGGCATGTTGACCGATCCCTGCTCGGAGGTTGAGTTGCGGTCCATGTAGTCGTAGCGCAAGGCGGCTTGCAGCGTTTTGGTCACAAAATAACCGGCCTGCACATAGCCGCCGGGGAAGTTGTAGGGTTCGCGGATGTTACGCTGGCGGGCGGTGTACCTCATCTGCATCCAATAGGCTTCGGCGCCGATGTAGAGCCGCTTATGGAGCCATGCGAATTCGGCCCCCACGCGCAGGTCGTTGCTGCTCTCCCAATTAGCCTCGACATTATAGGATCCCGACAGAGCCATCAACAGTTTATTGTTGTTCAGGTCGTCCGGATCACCCTGATGGGCTGGCATAACGCCTTTGGGCATGAAAGCAATGCGGGCGCAGTAGAGCAGCGAAGGCACATTCCGGTATTCGTCGCTCATCGTTTTTCTGGCTGCGTTCACGTCGATGCCAGTGCCGTTGAACACCCCTATGCGGTAGTCCCATTTATTGCGAAGCAGGCCGTGGAGCTGTACTCCCAGGTCGAATCCCGTAGCCGGCGAGGGGTTGACTGCGTTGATCGACTCGTTGATGTTCACCGACGTGGTAAACGACGGGGGCGGCACCGGAAAAAGAGTTTCACCGAGATTCACCAGATAGGCCTGCGAGAATGGGGTTTTGAATTTCCCCGCTCTCACACGCAGTTGGTCGCGCATGTTGATATCGAACCATGCCTGCTGCAACAGGGCTCCACCGCTCTTGGCGGCGTTGATGGCCATGTTGAACGTAACGATGTCGAACGCCTTGCCCGAGAAGCCGAGTATGGCGTTGCCGATCTCGAAGCCGCTGTTGGCCACCCGGTCCTGGTCGGCCAGGTCGATGCCTTCATCGTCGTAGTAGTTGAATTTGGCCGATGTCTGCACCAGAGTGTAGGGTTTGAAGAGGAAGTCGCCAGCCCGGGAGGAGAACGCGATGCCTTTTTTATCGTTTAGGTCGACGACCCCGCTCGACACATATTTATCGTCGACCTGAGGCGCGGTCTGCGCGGTTGCGGTTACCGTCACAAAAAGGAATGCAGGTATTATTTTGAAAACAGGTTTCATTTTTGGGATTATAAGGATTGGAGGAATGTGATCAGATCGTCGCGCTCCGTTTTGGGCATGCGACGGAAAAGTTCGCGGGATACCGCCCCTTCGCCGCCATGCCACATGATTGCCTCGACGAGGTTGCGGGCGCGGCCGTCGTGCAGAAAATAGGTGTGTCCGTTGACCCTCTCCTGCAATCCCACACCCCATAGCGGGGTTGTGCGCCACTCGTCGCCGTCGGCAAGGCCCGCTTTTAGCCCGTCGGCCAGTTCGAGGCCCATGTCGTGAAGCAGGAAATCGGAATAGGGATGGATCACCTGGCTCGATAGCCACGGCAGGCGGGTGCCGTTGAGCAGGATGGTCGCCTCGGGGCGCGTGTGCAACGTGGGTGTATGGCAAAGCTGGCACTTGGCCTTATAGAAAGCTTTTTCACCGCGCAGCACCGCCTCGCCGGTCACGTTGCGGCGGGCCGGGACTCCCAGACTGTGCATATACAGGTCGACGTTTTCCATCTCGCGGGTGGTGATCTGGATGCCATAGTGCGAATAGCCGGCAATCTGGCTCTGGCCGTGCGACACCTCTTCGGGAAAGCGGTCGTTTGTCACGCCCATGTCCGATGAGAAGCCCAGTTCTACGGTCAGGTCGGCGTGCTGGGCCTTGTTGCCGGAGACGCCGATATAGGTCTTGCCGCGCTCGGTGATATAGTTGAGTTTGCCGCTGATGCCGTATTCGGGGTAGTTGCTCCGGGCGGCGAGTTGCAGCAACTCATCTGTGTCGAGCGACATAATCTGTCCCATGCCCACGTGGCGCAACGGGATGCGCACGCTCACCAGCAGGTCTTCGACGGGAATCTTGCCGGCATACCACTCCGAAACGGTATAATGGGGCGTCATAAGCGAATAGGTTTCGCCGTCGGGAAAACTGTATTGCTTTTCGGTGTAGGTTACACTAAGTTTACCCTCGGCATGCGAACCGTAAATGGCCTGGTCGTGGAGTACGCGACCATAATTCTTGTAATACGAGCCATTTTTGCGGGCAATGTAGACCAGGTGCGACGAAAAACCGTACGAGCCCGATCCGCCCTCGCTCCATAGTGTGGGGCGTGTGCGGCCCGCGTTACGATGGCAGCTGCCACATGAGAAACCGGCATACACCGGCCCGAGTCCGCCTTCCTGTCCCTCGCCGCTGACACGCGGGTTGTGGTAGGCCATATCGCCGAGGTTGAAGCGGGAGACCATCGCGCCCGTAACCCACGGAGCCGGATTGTCGTAGGCCTTGCTTGTGGCGACAAACACCGTGGATGTGCCCGCCGACAGTTCGGCGTCCCTGGCAGCTTTACCGTTAGGTTTGAGGACCGGATCATGGTCTATCTTGCCGCATCCCGCCAGATACGCCAAAGTGCAAAGCCCCGGAAGGAGCTTTGCACTGCGGATGCAAAGAGATTTATACCTGTGAAACATGCCGGCCGTATTACATCAGGGTTTTGATCTTCAGAAAGGCCGATTCCACATCCGAGCAGGCTGTGACAGCCGCTTCGATCTGTGTGCCTGCGCCCAGGTTGTTGGTGAACGGATAGGGGATGGCCCCGATCTTCGTTATCGCATTATTCATGGCTGCCACGATCTGGCTGTGGATCGCCTCGCCGCCCGGCTGTGAACGTACGAAAGAGGCGAGCGACTCTTCGGCCATTGTGTTGTCGCGCGTGCCGTAGTAAGCGTTGCGGATACCCCGGATGTTGTCGGTGAAATCGACCAGCGAATTCCAGGCATAGCGCGATTCGACATATGCCACGCCGTCCTTGTAAGGGGTGTCGATCTTGCCTTCCGCCACCTCCGAGGCGATGTCGATACAACCGTCTATGATCTCCTCAACCACGTTTGAATGTGAGGAATACGGGTTTTTGGCCCCTTTGAATGTCGAGGCGTAGCTGCCCGACGGGTAGAACGACTCCACATCCCAATATCCAATCGCTTTCATGGCATTGATAGCACCCAGGTCCTTGCTGCCGATGCCGCTCATGCCGTGCCATGCGGCCCACACCCGGATGCAGTCGTAGGTGAGTACCGTGGTTGCTGATACGAGGTATTGGAGCTCGCGGGCGGTAAGTTGGGTTGTCCTGGGGGCTCCATCCCTGAATATCAGGTACTCTATGGTATGGTAACCACGCAGGGTCTCGTTGTAGCCGCTCACTGCGGCAACACTCAGGGCGTCGGAACTGCCGAGTATCTGCGAAAGTCCCGCCTCGTCGAAAGGCCATGTGTCGATATTGGGGTCGACATTCAGACCGTTCTCGCCACACGGGCCGTAGAGGAATGCCTCGCTAAGTTCCCAGGGCGCGCGCACATCGAGCCATGCAGTGCATACCGCATTTAGATTGGCCTGCGACTGGCTGGCATTGTAAGCATTCACCTTTTCGAGCAATATCCATGCGTTGTCTTTCATGTCGGCATAGGTAGGTATCACGACGTTATCCACATAGTTGTCGATAAGCGCCGTGTAGTCGTAATCGGTCCCATCATCCTCGTCGTCGTTCACACTGTCGCTGCAGGCTATTGCCCCCGCAGCCATTACGGCCATTATAACACCCTTGATCGTCATTCGAAAACTTTTCATCTTTATTAATTTTTAAGTTACTAAAAACAGGTTATTTATGTGAGAACCATACCACGTATCCGGCCGAGACGCCGAACGTGTTCTCGTTGTTGAAGTCGCCACCGCCCACACGGCGAACGCTGTAGTCGGCTTTAAGGACCAGGTTCGGAAGCGGAAAATAGTTGATCCCCGCCGTGAGAAGCCGGCATTCGTTGCGCGGTTCGGCCTGCACTCCCCTTTCGGTCTTCTCCATCGGGTTGTAGTACTCATAGCGCACGAACGGTAAGAGTTTTCCCGGCAGTCCGAACAGCGAGAGGACGTTGTAGCCTGCTTCGGCGTAATAGTTCAGCGCGTTTTGTGCCACTGGTGTGCGGGGATAGCCTGCCGCTTTGGGCATGGAGTAATTGATGCGCGAGATGTCGTAGCTGTCCGAAAGGTTGCCCCACAGGACGTTGGCACGGAAGATAAAGTCGGTCGACCGGTACTGTACGTCGCCCGAGAAGATGGTCACTTCGCCTTTCAGTCCCTTCATTTTGTTGGCTTTCGAGGTGTTGGACGCCGTGTTGCCCCAATAGGCCGATACCCCGATGCGCAGATCCTCCACCCCGTTGTATTCTATGCGGCCCGCCAACGCGGGAGAGTTCATGTTGTCACCCTCGAACAGTCCCTGCTTGCCTTTCTGTATCCAGTAACGCGAACTGAACCCGTTGGGGTCGAGCCCTGCCACCACCATCGCTTCGTAGTGAAAGCCCATGAAATCACCTAACAACGCCAGACCGGTCTCGTGCCACGTGCATGGGATGATAGTCATATCGCCCTCGGGCCGTGTGGTACCGAAGAAGTTGACCGGTTCGTGGTGGGCATTGGTCAGCCCCACCGGCACGATCATGTGGCCGAAACGTAACTGAAAGGCGCGGCCGAAGCGTTTGGTAAGGTGGAATTGTTCGAGCGCCACCTCGCCGCCCTTTTCAAGTTCGGTCTCGTACTCGCCGCCTTCGTCGTATTCGAGTTCGCGAGCCATGCCTGTGCCGCCGTATTCGAATTCGATCTCCGCCGAGAGGATCCATGTGGGATCGAATTTGTAATCGAAAGCCAGAATCATACGCGGAATCGAGATCTGTCCGCGCTTCTGCGGTTGGGCTCCGTCTTTATAGTTGAACCTGTCGGCGCCGTAGTCCATACGCTGGTAAAGCATCTCGCCGTAACTGCCGGCACGGAATTTTTCATATCCGTCCCCACTGTCGTTCCGCGTGGTATCCTGCCGGGCGGAGAGGTGCAAACAACACCCCAGGGCCGCCAGCGTTATGATAAATTTGGGTCTCATCGGTTTTTTGTCTAAAATCCGGAGACAAAAGTACCGCATGGCCTGTGGACGGTCAATCGTCAGATATCGGTATAATCCCTCCCCGCTGTAACAACAATATGCCATTATTTAGGAAAACCTGACTGATTCCATACGTCCGGAGCCTGTTTCCCGACCCGTCCGGACGATAATTGCCGGCACAATAGAAACAGATTAGGCTACGCAGGAATATACCTACTTCGCGGTATTTGCCGTCATGCGGATATCGCCTACTTTTGTGCCGTAAGCCATCATGATAGACCCGAGGGCCTGCGGCCGGTCGTGCTGCAGGCCCTTATTTTCACAATTTATATTAAATTTGAGCGGTCAAATGGATAACAATATGCACAGGTTCGGGAAATACGCCGCTACAGACAGCATGAGCGCCCTTGTTGGCGACGATCACCGTGTACTGCTCGTGATGAGCCGTTTCGGAATCGGACTGGGATTCGGCGACAGGAATATAGGAGAGGTGTGCGTCCGGAGCGGAGTGGACGTTGATACTTTTCTTGCCGTTGTGAATCTGCTATCGGCTGAAGCCTTATCTTCACCTCCGACAGGAAAAATCTCTTTGGAAGCCCTGCTGGGTTACCTGAAGAATTCACATGACTACTTTCTCGGGTTCCGCCTGCCTGCTATCAGGGTCAGGTTGGGGGCGGCGGTAGGCGACTCCGGCGACTTGCCGAAAGCAATCATACGCTATTTCGACGAATATATCGCAGGTGTGGGAAAGCACATGGAATATGAAGAAACGGTAGTTTTTCCTTATGTGCGCAGCCTGCTTGCGGGGAACAAGCGGGAAAGCAATTACAATATCGGTATTTTCCGCCGCCAGCACGACCATGTGGAGGCGAGGTTGGACGAGTTCAAAAATATACTCATCAAGTATTACGCCGCCCCGAGCACCAACGAGATCAACGGTATCCTGTTTGATGTGATCAATTGCGCCCAGGACCTCGCCTCGCACAATGCCGTGGAAGACAGCATATTTATTCCGGCCATCGAAAAGCTGGAACGCAAAACCTGCCAGAACGTATGAGCCGGACGGTCCGTATAGTCGTCGCCGAGCCTTCGGAGCTTATCCGTGCGGGGGTGGTAGCCATATTGAGCAGGATTACCGAATTCCGCCTGGAGGTACACGAGGTTGCCGAAGCAGAAAAACTCCGCGACCACCTGGGTTGGATTAAACCCGACATATTGATAGTGAATCCATCGCTGCTGGGAGTTTTCTCATTGCAAAAAATACGCAAAGAGGTATCCCGGCCCGGAATAAAATACGTTGCGTTGCAATTTTCACTCCTGGACCCGGCGGTAGTCCGTGCTTATGACGAGCAGATATCGGTTTACGACGACGGTGCGCTGATCCGGGAGAAGATTGCACGGATGGCGTCGGGACCCAAAAGTGAACCTCAGCGCGAGATGTTGAGTGTACGGGAAAAAGAGATAGTGATTTGCGTGGTACAGGGATTAACCAACAGGCAGATCGCCGAAAAGTTGTGCCTTTCGGCCCATACCGTGATCACCCACAGGCGCAATATCTCGGCAAAACTGAACATCCATTCCACAGCGGGCCTGGCCATTTATGCCATTGTCAATAAGCTGGTCGAACTTTCGGATATAAAAACCCAACAGGAGTAGTTCCCGTAAAGTGGGATTGCAGTCAACGGGGTGTCTGCGGATAAGTGGAGCCGGATTGCGGCAGTGTTACTCTTCCAGCGCAATGATGCCCCTTTTCAGTGACGAGAGCACCATTTGCAGCACTGTTTTTACTCCGAGTTTTTCTTTTATGCGCTCCTTATGAGATTCCACTGTCGTAATCTCGATACCCATATAGGCAGCTATCTCTTTGGTAGAATGGCCACGGGCCAGCAGGCGTATGATCTCCGTCTCCCGTAAGGTCAGTATACCGGGTATCGCCTTAGAGGCCGCAGGAAAGACCCTGTTGTTCAAATCCCGGGGAAACGACTCGCCATACATCACCACTTCTCCTTCGAATTTATCACAGACCAGACGGACAAATTCGTCCGGATCAGTATCTTTGGTCAGGAGCGTAATGATGATCACTGGATATTTTTTCATTCTTTAGGCCGGCTTAGAGGCGATATAACATATTAAACCTTATATAGTATACAAATGTATGGAATGACCGGCGGGTATTTCAGGGTGAAAAATCATGGATTTTACCCTGAATTTTCACCCTATTCATCGCATTGACAGTATAACCGATTAAATTTGTTATCTTTGGGTTATTACTCTGCGGTGTATGCCGAACTTAACCGTGGTATCGGGAAAATTATTGGCGGGACTGTTGTTTCTGCTGGCTGTAACCGGATGGCCGTCCGTGGCTTCTCCCGGCGGCGGATTGCGTCATACGCGTAAGGATATTTACACCCGGTTTGTGAACTTGTCCGCCCGCGACGGGTTGGCTGCCAATCAGGTGTACAACATGCTTATGGACCGTTACGGGGTGATGTGGTTCGCCGGACCTGGCGGTCTGACGCGTTACGACGGTTGCCGGTTTAAAGTCTACCGCCATGAGGATGGGAGCGGCCTGCCAGACAGCCGGGTAACGGCATTGGCCGAGGATGCGGCGGGCGGCTTATGGATTGGAACGCAAAAAGGACTGGTGCGTTACGACCGCACTTCAGGCCGTTTTGAACCCTTTGCTCCGCGGCCCGGCAATGATAGGACTCCTATCCTGGCGCTGTGTGGCGATCGCAGTGGATTTCTGTGGGTCGAGACCCCGGGAGGACATCTCGACCGGCTGGAAATCTCTTCCGGACGGTGGACTCATGCCTTACACTCCCCGGCATCTTCCGAGGGCGACTACCACTATCATCATATCACTGCCGATTCGAAAGGCAATATATGGATTGGCGGCAGGAACCAGGCGCTGGTCCTGGCGCCCAAAGGAAAGATCGAAGAACTTTGTGAACCCTTCGTGGTGTCGGACGACGCTGAGAAGCGCAAATGCGATACAAGGTGCGTCGTCGAGACGTCGAGCGGGGAGATACTGGTCGGAAACAAATCACGTAACGCACTTCGATACAATCCAGTTGACGGCATGTTGCAGTGGATCGGCGAAATGGACGTCGACCAGACCTGTGCGGTGCGCGGTGCGGACGGCCGTCTTTGGTTCGGGGGGAGCAACGGGTTGGAGGTAGTGGACAGTACCCGTAATGAAGCGGTTATTATCCGCCACAATCCGGCAGATCCCTCGTCGCTGATCTCGGATGCGGTGTATTGTCTTTACTGCGATCCGCAGGGGCGTATCTGGACAGGTACCGACCGTGGTGTGAGCCTTTGGTCGGGTGGGTTAAATGCCGTAAGACACTACCGGCGTATCCCTGGGCAGGAGGAAGGGCTCTCTTCCGATGCAGTGACGGCACTTATGCAGGACCGGGACGGGTTGCTTTGGGTGGGGACGGTTGCAAATGGAGTGGATACCCTATCTTTAACCACGGAGCGATTCGGTAATCTGAGTTTCCGGCTGCTGAGGAATGACCTGGACCGCCGCACCTTCTCCCTGCACCGGGGAGCGCTGAAACAGTATGCCCGCCACGGTTTGGTACGCAATGGAAACGGGCAGCCTGTTTCAGAGAGGGTGTTCGACAATTACGACGTTTTCCGTCGCACGGACCTGCGTTTTGCCGATATTAACGAAAACATGGTGTCGGCACTCTGCCAGGATAGCCGGGGCAAGGTGTACATCGGCCTGTGGTCGTTTGCCGGATTCAATATTTACGACAAGCGTACGGACGTTTTTTTGCGACATGCCCTGTGGGGGTGTCCGCCTGGCGACTTATATCCCAGGCTGTTGGGCGGTAATCCTTTCGGGTCGAACTGGTATACCGACTTTTTGGAGGACAGCGGGGGCAACTTCTGGTGCGCCACATGGGAAGGCGTGGGGCTCAACCTGTTCGATCGCGCCCGGGGTGAGTTTTCCACCATGCATTATATGCCGGCCAACCGTCCTGGAACATTTTGCCGCCAATTGGCTTTTGATCCCGTACGGGGACGGGTGTTTGCCGGAGGGGAGACTTATTACGGTTATTACGATCCTGCCATGGACGATTGGTCGAGGTATGGAGGGCGCATCCCCGCCGGATTCCCAAACCGGGAAATCTTCGAAGGATATTACAGCCACTGTAAGGCGATATTGAAAGACCTGCCGGTCGTTTTCCGCTGTTCCGGCTTCGTCCTGCAACGCGACACGGCCTGGGTATTATCGAGGACGGCTCTGTTGCGGCACACCCTTGCCGACGATTCGTTAAAGGAGTTTGTAGATATAGAGGAAGACAGGTATCTCCGCCTGGCCGCGGGAGCTCCCGGGCGGCTCTGGTTTGCCGACGAGGAGGGCGCTGTTTTTCGTATGGATACGCATAGCGGCCATACTGCTCAGGTAGTTCCGCCCGGGGAGTGGCTCACAGCCCTGTGTGAAGATAATGCGGGAGTCCTGTGGGTAGGGACCGGAAGCGGCCTGCGGCGTTTCGATGTCGCCACAGGGAAAAGGCATGCAGAAGGTCCCGATATTGCAAAATTGACAGGTATTTCCTGCGTTGCCTGTCTGGGCCGGCGTGTTTATGTCGCCCACAGCACAGGAGTCAGGGTGTTCGACGCCGGGAAGCAAACCGGGTACTATAACTTTGGCCAGGGGCCTGGCGAACTTCCGGGGGTGTCGGTAAGGGATATTCGCGCGGGCAGTGGCGTGACGGCATGGATCTGTACCGATGACGGATTGGCACATATTGATGCCATGGGCAAAATACGGGTTTTCAGGCACAATCCCGCTGACGGCAGTTCTCTGCCCGACAATAATGTTTCTTCGGTCTGTGAAGATAACCGTGGCGGAGTGTGGGTCACCACGGCGGCGGGGATATGGAGGCTCGATACTGTAACAGGAATTTTCTCCGATAAAGGCGGCCCTGACGAGAGGACGCTCTCTTCGAGGCTGGCGCTGTGTTTGGCGCAGGATAACCTGGGGTGTATATGGGTAGGCACCGACGGTAGCGGGATCAGCCTACTGGACCGTAACACAGGGCTAATCAGACACCTGAAACACCACACCTGGGATACGGGAAGCATTTCAGGCAACCACATAGCAGATATTATGTCAAACAACGGATCCGTGTGGATTGCCTCTGACGGGGGCGTAGATCGCTACGATCAGGACACGGGAGACATACGGCACATAGGCGGCCTTGATGCGGCCGGTGTTGCCTGCATGGTTGCCGACCGTGACGGAAATGTCTGGATGGGTGGCCACGAAACAGTTTCTTGCGTCGATCCCTACGGGAAAATACTCCTTTACCCATCACCGCTTCCCGGCCTGCGGGGAGTGCAATTCGACAAGGCAGCCTGTCTTCTGGACGACGGACGTCTGGCTTTAGGCGGCAACGGAGGATTCTGCGTCTTCGATCCGGCAACCCTTCTCGCAAGCGAAAAAACGGGAAGTATCTCTTTTTCGAATCTTAAGGTTAACGGATCATTGCGCCGTTTAGATCTTGGAGGCGTGGTAAAAATGACATTGCGTTATTCGGAAAATTCCTTCACAGTAGATTTCGGCGGGACGGGCTATGAATCAGGCACCGGAATATACTACCGCTACAGGCTCGAAGGCTTCGACCGGGAGTGGGTGGTAGCCGATGCACCTGCCTTGACGGCCCGTTATACGAACCTTCCGCCGGGCCGTTACATCTTGCATGTGGAGGCATCCGATGCATTCGGGCGTCCGGGCGCCGCCACCGGGGAACTTATGGTGCACGTTGCCACTCCATGGTACCGGAAGTGGTGGTTTTTGGTGTTGATCACCATTTTAGCGGGTGGTGCGGTAGTTGCGACAATAAGGCTTCGGGAAAATAAGCTCCGGCGCGACAAAACCCGTCTGGAAACGTTGGTGGGGTTGCGCACGTCGGAACTGGAAGAGGCCAACCTGAAGCTGCAAACCTCGGAGGCGGAACTGCGTGCCATGAACGACTCGAAAAACCGCTTCTTCGGCATTATTTCTCACGACCTGCGCAACCCGCTGAGGGCCCTGGATCTAACAGCCCGTCAACTCGACGAGCAATACGATACCCTGCCCGATGAGAGAAAGCAGGCGATCATAAGGACGATACACCAAACCGCAGGACAAACCGGCGCACTGCTCGACAACCTGCTGTTGTGGGTGGTCTCGCAGATGGGGATGATCAAAGCCAATATTAAACTCTGTGGATTGCAGGAACTTGCCGATGCGGCTATAGATCCGCTCCGGCTTTCCGCTTCGGAAAAAGGAGTGTCTATCTGTAACCGTATACAGGGAAAATTGTGGGCTATGGTCGATGCAAATTTATTGCAAACCGTGTTGCGCAATCTGGTTGCCAACGCCGTGAAACACTCGTATACGGGTATGGAGGTGGAAATCTCCGCATGCAAGGTGGAGGGTGCTGTCGAAATTTCTGTCACAGATCATGGCACAGGTATCGCTCCCGAACACATGGCGACCCTTTTTACTCCCGGCACCAGGCTTAAGAGGCGGGGTACTGCCGGTGAGCAGGGATCGGGTTTGGGACTGATAATCGTAAGGGAATTCATACATTTGCAGGGTGGGGAGATTCGGGCCGAAAGCACACCCGGCCATGGTTCTACTTTTACTGTCACACTGAAAACCAATGAAAATGACCTCTATCCTCATTGTTGACGACTCTCAGATACATCTCGAAGGGCTCAAACTGGTGCTCGGACGCCGCCCTGACATACGGGTGACCGGCCAGGCCTCGTCGTCCGGGGAAGCGTTGGCCTGCCTGAAAGCCGCATCGCCCGACGTGGCACTGCTCGACATAAGCCTTGAAACACAGGACGACGGACTGGAACTGGCCCGCAATATCAGGCGCCTTTATCCGCAGGTCAGGGTCGTCATGCTGACCCATTACAAAAATGCACGCTATCTGGTGGGGGCTCTGCAGGCCGGAGCATGCGCCTACCTGCCCAAAGACACCAATCCGGATGAATTACTGCATGCCATCGATGCCGTGGGACAGGGCAAAGGAGTTTATCTTGGCGATACGATTCCTATGGCAAACCTGCTCGAAGCCTTCGGATCGGAACGCAACATTGCCAAGGGTAAGCCATGCGACCTGTCTGAAAGAGAAGTCGCCGTAGTCCGCCTGATGGCTCAGGGACTCACCGCAAAAGAAATTGCCTCGGTTATGGAGATCGAAGTAAACACGATCGAATCGCACAAGGAGCGTATCAAGGAGAAATTGGGAGTCAATACGGCGCTCCAGATCGTGGTTGCCGCCCTCAAGCGCGGAATCATAAGCCTTGAGGATTGAACGCAACCTGATGGTAAATTTGCAGGGTGGAAACGGTAAGTTTTCACCCTTATTTTTTCATATCCCCCAACTTACCTTTGTATCAAGGAGTATTATATAAAGTACGGTAAATTTTGTGGAAAATATGAACGCCTGAAGTCATATTGGGATAGACGCCACAGAGCGTTTTACACAAAGGCTTTTTTCATCCATTAAAAATTACGATTATGAAAAGAAACCTGTTTTTATCGATCCCGTTGTTCCTGGGTCTGGCGATACTGGTCGGTTGCGGGTCGGACGACGGAGAACACATCGAAGTGGCCGACGGTATCGAAACGGTGCAGTTGGACGGATCGGAACCCCAAACCATATCATTCAACTCCCCCGGGCCCTGGACCGCCAGTTTCGACTATGACGACACAAAGGGCCCTTCCAGCGACTTTTTTGACGTGAATCCGAAAAGCGGTGGCGCGGGGGCTTCCTCGGTCACCATTTCCATCAAAGACGGCACTATACGGACTACCGACAGGCAGGGGCACCTTGTAATAATAAGCGGCAATTCGACAGCGATAATCACCGTGATATATATGGCAGTACAGGGTAACGGGTATTTCAAATACGGGGGACAGACCTATCCGTTGACCGAATCGTATTACAACAGGCAATACAGGGAGTGCGGGATATACAGCAATATGTTTTACGAGCATGCCATTGCCCTGGGCGGTAGTGTCGCTTTCGGATTTGCCCTCTACAGCACAAGCCCGTCACTTCCCACCGGCAATTTCATCTCCCCCGACGCAGGCCAGCAACTGAGAGGCGAAATGGAGGGTAAATATCTGCTCGGGGCGACCCTGAACGATACGCCCGGAACATCAACATGGGGGCAGGGAGGCTTTACGATCCAAAAAACGGGCGACGTAACCACCATAAACGGGAATTTTGAAAATGTGGAGATATTTTACCAGGGCCTCATCGAATGACCTCCATCATTTTCCGCTCACTGCCGTTCTTGCGGTAACTGTTGCACCCGGGATGTAACATGATTTTAAGTAATTTCAAACAATTAATGGTTTATTTTATCCGGTCTTTTTCGGGCATCTTTTTCCAGCGTCAATGCTCGATTTGCCACCGGCAAACCTGCGCTTGCCGCCGGAAAATCTGTTCCGCAAACGCCTCGGAAAAAGATAATATTAATTATTATCAATTACTTATATAAAACGCAACCGGGATTTGAATTGCTTCCAAACATAATATCAAAGCCTATGAAACCCACATTTACCTTCCGCACAATCTCCGCCGTCCTTCTTCTCGCCTGCCTCTCTCTGGGCGGCTGCTCGAAAGACAAGATCGGCGAAAACGACTCGTGGATCAAATTCCAGAATGTGACCTACAAATACGGGTCGACACAGTATTACACCGTCGACGGCACCCAAAGCGTACAATGGCAGTACATCCCGTCCCGAACCTGGGTCTATGCATTTACGGCCCTCAACGGGCAGAACTTACTGCAACTCGGCTTCTCGTGCAATACCTTCTCACAAAGCCCGAACGGAAGTTTCAGGGTGTTGTATATTTATCCTCCCAGCGATGAGCATAACCAGACCCTGACAAAGGAGGAGCTTATGATATGCTCGGGGGGCATGCTGTTTTTCAACGGGATAGTCAACTATACCCTCGACGGTGGAACGATGGTCATAAGCCGCGACGGAGACCAATGGACTATCTCGGCAGAGAATGTGGTGCTGAAACCCAACAGTTTTACAGGTCCCTCGGAGACCGTCTCCTTTACCTATAAAGGAAAATTGACCCAGACACTTGCACTTTAAATCCGCCACGCATGAAAAAAGCGATCTACCCGGTACTATGTTTTTTGCTGCTCGCTTCGGCAGCTGCCGCACAAACCACAAACGATCCCGGTTTTTCGGCCGATGCGGGAAAAGTGCGCTTCGGCGTACGGCTCGATGGCGGCATCTACGTCCAGGCCCTGTCTGGCAACGGTCTTTCGGAGACCTCGACCGGCCCCACTTTCGGCGGAGGCGTTACGGCGAATTACCATCTGCCCAATCGCCCTAATCTCTATGTGGGAGGAGGACTCGGCGTACGTTACACCCCCTCCAAAGACGATGCAATGGGTTACGAGGCAACCTCCAAGTTGACCCAGGTGTATCTCGACATGACTTTCGGCGGCCTGAATCCCACCTTCAAACGTTTCGGAATAGGTACTGGACTCCGTTTATGTTTCCCCGTAGGTTTCACCCTCGAACAGGAGGGCATGGATTCCCAGGATATGAAAGACTTCTGCAACGCAGTACAACTCGGGATTCTTATCGACCCCTATTTTCAATTCGGGAATATGAAAGTCGGTGCTGACATAGCGCTGATGATGTCCAACCTCTACAAAAACGAAGGGGCGTATTCCGATTATTCCTCCCCGTCGGCCAGCATCACCTTTTTTGTGGCCTACCGGTTTTAAGAGCTTGTTTGAGTTTTCTCATTCTCTTTCTTTTCGATCCTTTTCCGCGCTTTTTTTCGCTGAAATTCGTTAAATAGAACCACTATTCGCCTTATTTCACCTCAAAAATCATCGGAAAATCCTTCGAAAACACCTTCGATGAGAAAATTCAAACAAGCTCTAAGAGTTTGTCTGATTTTCCTGAGAAAATATGGTGAAAGCCGGGGGCAAAGTGTCGAACTCGTTCGAGAGTTATAGACGAACGGCATCCTATTTTTGACAAATATAGTTAAAGCCGGGAGGCAAACTAAACTTATTTTAGTTTGCCTCCCGGCTTTAACTATATTATGCGCCGGTGCAGCCCCAATATACAGCGCCTTACGGGACGTAGCATCAGCCACAGCCGCCAATAAAGATTCTGCCTGAAAGAGTTGGTCCGCACCATTTTACCTCCAGGCCGGATTATGTTGTCGACGATAGCCACTACGTCGGATGCCGGGACCGTCTCAACTGCATGTAATACCCCATCGCCCTGCAGGGTGAGTATATCGCCCCGGCACGACACGATACGGTGTAGCCGGTGTTCCCCATTGTAGCGAAACAGGACTATGTCTCCCCGGTTCAACTTACGTCCTCCAGCCGGAGAAAGCCGTACTCCATCGACGCTGTCACGCAATAAAGGTGTCATACTCACACCACGCACGATCAGGACAACACTCTCACCGGCAGAAATCAAACGCTCCACCTCATCGAAAAAAATATTATTCGGAAGCACAATCATACTCTATATCCTCACACGGCGCCCGGAGTCGGTTTGCTATGTTTATCTTGGGGCGTATTGACATAAACGCTTATACTCGATTTAAGCACTCTTTCGCTTGAGCAGACAAACTTCCTGCTCCAACTCAAAAATGCGCTGTTCAGGACTCTTTTCCCTGAAAATCTCGTTACATCGCCCCGCTATGCTCCTCTATTTTTGTAAAAATAGTCCTGAAAATAATTCGCGACTATTTCACTTTGGGAAATTAGACAGACTTTAAACATAGAGCGCTCTGTCAAAGGTACCATATTTTTGCTACCATCGACTAATTGTACCACTTCCCTGGATACGGTAATGACGCGTAGCGCTCTTGGCACTGTGCTCCCCTCTCTGTTTCCCGAAATTTCTGCATCTTGAAAATCATGCTTTAATCGCATTGTGTTCGCTGTATGTAAACACTGCTCCATCCCCTTTTCATAAATTTACTTTTTTGTAAACCTATTTCAGGACGGGACCGGGACTTAAATAAAAAGAGGTCACCTTTAAGGTGACCTCTCCACATCTCCTAAAAGGCCTATTTCGAAGCTTCGACAGATTCCTTACGGAATTCTTTCATAAGTTTGGAAAGTTCCAATGCAGCTTTGCGTGCACGGGTCCCAGCAGCTTTATTGCCCTTAGTTGCCTGAAGGTTTGCATTCGTAGTGAAAACAGCGATCTGCTCTTCGATCTGTTTAAGTAAATTCTGCATAATATTAATTGTTTAGTTATGGAAAAATGACTCATTTAACTGCCTGGGTACGAGCGTACCAGATCCCGGTGCAAAACTATATAAAAAATTGTATAAATATTCATTTATCTGCTTTTTTTCAATTATTTAGCCTTACAAATTTACCTCTTCCGTGCAAGATGTTGATAATTAGTGAAATCTGCCGGGGGAGTAATGCGCATCTTGCATTAAACAAGCAATTTCCGGAATAAGCAGCCGTTTCAACTGCTTATTCCGGAAACGGCCGGAAAGCGCATTCTAATATTTATCCGAATGTCGCAGGGCTACTGCTGTTTCTTCAGCCAGCGGCGTGCTCTTACGATAGGATTGCGCTTGCGTTTGCTGAGTGCCTCATCCTTATCTTTCAAGTGGCCGTAACCGTAACCGTAACCGTAACCATAACCGTAACCATAACCATAACCGTAGCCGTAGCCGTAACCATAGCCGTAGCCGTAACCATAGCCATAGCCATAGCGACCTCCGGCCCCCACATCGAGTAGAACAATCGCCATGTTGGTAAGAGTCTTATTAATCCAGAGATGGTTAACCGAATTCAAGCTGCGGCGATCACTTTTGTTGACGCGGATCGCATACAACGAGACGTCGGCGACCCTGTTGGCTATAACCGTGTCGGCAACCAGCCCCACTGGAGCAGTATCGACAACGATATAGTCATACAGTCCCCTGAAATATTCAAACGCTGTCTCAAGGCGTGAATTGGTAAGCAACTCCGCCGGGTTGGGAGGAATGGCTCCGGCATACACGATATCTACTTTGCCCTCCAAAGCACCTTTGGTAATCATGCCCTTAAGGTCGTCGTCTTTCCCGGCAAGATAGGGGGTCATGCCTTTCGAGGAGTTTGTCGAAGAATTGCCAAATCTCTTCGCGAGGGTTGACTTGCGCAGGTCGAGGTCGACCAGTAGCACCTTTTTACCCGTTATGGCCAGCGACATGGCAAGGTTCGACGAACAGAAACTCTTTCCTTCGGAAGGTGCCGTGGAAGTGACCATGATAACCTTCTTCTCTTCCGCCTTGCCTATGAGCATAAAGTCGAGGTTCGTACGCGCGATACGGAACGCCTCCGACACGACGTCGCGGCTGACCGTCGTGACGACGATCTCGCTATCGCTGTCCTTCTCGCGCGAAGGGATTTCCCCGATAATCGGAGCCTGGGTATAGTCCTCGATATCTTTTTTGCTCCTTATGGTTGTGCGTAATTGCTCTATAACCACCAGAACCACAGCCGGTATCAGTATCCCCAGTATGAATGCAACCATGATGATCATCCTTACCCTCGGGGCTATCTGGATATGGCTGCTCATCGGAGCTGCATCGATAACCTTGGCTATCGGAACAGCCGATGCGAGTTGCAGACCGTTCTCTTCGCGCTTGTTAAGCAAAAACAGATAAATCTCTTCCTTGATTTTTTGCTGACGGGCGATGGCGATACCCTCCTTTTCCAGCGTCGGAACATTGCGTACCCTTGTCCCTATTGCACGCTCCTGTTCCACTAATGAATTTTGTTTGATAGCCAGTGCCTTATTGAGGTTGCGGATCGACTCCTTGATCGAACTCTGTAACGACAGTATCTCTACGTTGAGGTTCCTCAGGATCGGGTTGGCCCCGGCTTCATCGCCCGTGGCCCCGGCCAGTCGCGAGCGCTCCATGACCAGCCTGTTGTAGATCTCGATACTGCGGTTAAGGCCCGGGTCCTCGATGCCTATATTGGTAGGCAGGATGCGGAATTCGTTGGCGTGTTGGTCGAGGTATTTACCCACGCCCTCCACGAGGCTTATCTGCGTGGCTACTTCCACCATCTGCTCTTCATAAGTCGAAGCTGAGCGCAGGAATATATCGGACTCGGTCTGTATGTCCACCGATTTATTGACCTTCTTAAACCGTTCCACATCTTCGTCCACCGAGGCCAATTCATGTGTAACAACCCTCAGACGTTCATCCAGGAACATGGATATATTCCTCGCGGTAAGCCGTTTGTCCTCTATGGCGTCCTGGTTGTAGAGATCTATGAGCGCCGTGAGCAGATCGTCGGCCCTGCGGGGCAGGGGGTCGTTCATCGAAAGGGTAATGACGCTCGACATATTTTTAGAATCGGTCGAAACCGAAATCAGGTTGGAATACATCGACACGGCCGACATCAACTTCATCCCCTTCACCGTGATGGTCTGCCCCACATAATCGTCGAACGACGGACGCTTGTTCACCACATAACGCATTCCCTCATAAACTGCGGTATCCCCATAATTATAGACCGCCATACCGCTCTTTCCTCCTTCTCTGGATTCGATCGAGATAGAATATTGATCATCCGAACTGAGCTTCAACGTGGCGGTAAAATTCAACTGTACGTCGCCCGCGAAACTCATATCCACAGGAGAAAAGGGAGAATATATCTCCTCATCCCTCAGACCGATATCATGAAAATAGCACACGTTGGCCTTCAGGGTGGCGATAGCCTTGGCCAGCAGCGTGCGCGACTTCAACACCGTCACCTGGTCGTCTATGCGGTTCGACGTACGGAACATCGAGCGGGCCGAGAAACTCATGACATCCATCATCGAAGGTTCGCGTGTGGACTCCTCGTTGACTTTTATCGTCGCGACGGTAGTAAATACAGGGACCGTACTCTTGATGTAAAGCACGCCCAATCCGACAAATAACAGGATGGACAATGCGAACCATTTCCAGTTGAAAAGGGCAAAATTCAGAATATACCCTATGGATACTGGGGTTGTTTCTTTCTCGGTAAACTGGGGACTGTTATTTTCCATGATTCAAAATAGTTCGTTTCATATTATATAAATTATATAAGTCCGGTAAATATAAATCTATGATATATCCATCGGACCAAAAGTGCCGGAAACCTATTTCGTCGCAAGTACCGATATAAGCGTAGCTATCGAAACCAACAACGAACCGGCCGAAATATACAAAGGGAAGTCGTTGCGGAAAGTCGATGCGGAGTTTGCTTTAGCCTTATTGGCATGGACATACAGCACATCGTTCTGCTCAAGATAGTAATATGGGGATTCTATCAGGGTCTTCGATTTGAGGCTCAGTCGCACCACCTTGCTTTGGCCGTCGTACTCGCGTATCAGGAAAACGTTGTCGCGGACCCCGAACGGAGTCAGGTCGCCGGCCAAACCGATTGCGTCGAATACGGTTATGCGGTCACCCTGCACTGTAAACGTACCGGGGCGGAACACTTCGCCAAGAACCGTAACCTTGAAGTTCAGGAAATTGATGGTTACCACAGGATCGGGCATGGCTCCTTCGAGTTTAGCCTTGAGGTCGGCCGAAAGTTGTTCGCGGGTCATCCCGCCGACTTTCATCTTGCCCAGGACAGGAAAGTCTATCGTCCCGTCGCTGTCGACCAGGTAACTCTCCACCGTTTGCCGGTAGTATGTTCCGGCGTTGGATTGGGGACCGGTGGTGCGTATATCGTTGTAAAGCGACAACAGGTTATAGGGAGCCGCCAGTTCTGGTTTTGACGAAGAAACAGCTATCGACAGCAGGTCGTTGGGCTTGATCAGCGGCGAGTGCGCTTTAGCGTGTTTAAGAAATTCGTCGGCGTCAGCATCTTGCAGATACGCCAGATCTTGGGTAGACAGGCACGAGGTAAGTGTAAGTGCCATGGCAAGAAATCCTAAGGCGAATATTTTCCTTATCATATGAGGTTTTATTTTGATCCGGCAAAAGTCGTCAGACCCGGCTGCAAATGTACGCTTTTTTCCTTGAAAAACCATAACTAATTATCTGATTGACGCAAGAGATGTTAACTTGCCCTGGTCCGCATAGGAAATATCATTCACATTTCTATGTCTTTCTTGACAGCCGTTAAGAACATGACGGATTATAAGCGAAGATTGCCCGTCATTTTTTGTACAGTTTCACATAAAAACATGGCGGACTCTTGTTGTTCAGCCGGGGAAGTGCAAAATTTGGTACAATAACTGCATACTCGCTTTAAGCGCCGAAGGTATCTGAAGATTCCCGGATCCGTTTAGAGCCTGGGTTCATAGAAACTGTTTAACAATGTCAGAAGTTGTTTGGATTTGTTAACGAGATTAATTAAGTTCAAAGCAGTTTCTTAATCTTGGAGTCTGCCCGGATTCCCGATGGGAAATATTTATCGCTTATTTTCCATCGGGAATCCCGGGCAGACTCCAAATGTCATTTTCAGGAACCCGGATGGTCCGGTGCAGCGACTAACCCTAAAAACATGGCGAGTTATGGACTACAAGACTTTTTTTGCTACTTTTCTTTTGACCGTATGCCTTTGCTCTGTTATGGCGCAACCGGCCGGGGATTCCATCGACATGAAGCCATCGTCCCCAACGCCAGCATTCACCTCTGCCGACACGCTGCCCCGCAAGCAGTCGATATTCAAAAAACTCTACAACTACCTCAAGCATTCGAACGAGGATAAAACCGTGACGCAGGACAAAAAGTTTGACGTCAGCATCATCGGCGGACCACACTATTCGACCGCCGTGGGATTCGGCATCGGGTTGGTGGCGGCCGGACTCTTCAGGGCCGACCGCACCGATATGACGATCCCGCCGTCGAATGTGTCGCTCTTCGGCGACGTTGCCTCCACAGGATTCTACATGCTGGGGGTCCGGGGTAACACCTTCTTCAAAAGCGGCCGCATAAGGTTCGACTACCGCACTTATTTCCTATCGCAACCGGGCGGATACTGGGGGGTGGGGTACGATGCGGGGATGTATAACGAAAAAAGCACCTACCTCCGGCAGGAGTACGACTTCAAACCAGACTTCATGGTGCGCGTGGCACATAATTTTTATCTTGGAACTACACTCGACTTCATGCATGTTGCGGGGCGCGACTTTTCTAATATAGACTACGTCCCCGCAGGTGAGGACACAAAGTACACCGTCTTTGGCGGAGGGTTTTTCGCGATGTTCGACAGCCGCGACGTTATCACTTCCCCCTACCGGGGGGTATATCTGCGGCTCGAACAGCAGTGGTTTCCCGCGGCTTTGGGTTCGTCCGAATCGTTCAACCGCACGGAACTCTACTTCGATTATTATCATAAATTATGGAAGGGGGCCGTCCTTGCGTTCGACCTCTACTCGCAGGTCAACTCTGAGAATGCCCCCTGGACGATGCTCGGCGAGATGGGTGGCCCCTACCGCATGCGGGGTTACTATCAGGGCCAGTACCGTGATAAAGGAGTTCTTGAAGTTCAACTCGAACTGCGCCAACGGATATACGGGCGCAACGGCATGACAGCGTGGATCGGTGCAGGGAACGTGTTTCCGACCTACCGCGAATTCAAAATTTCACAAACCCTGCCCAACTATGGTATCGGCTATCGCTGGGAGTTCAAAAAAAGAGTCAATGTGAGGCTCGATTACGGATTTGGAAAAGATCAGCGTGGATTTATATTCAACATTAACGAGGCCTTCTGAGAAACTAGAGTTTATATTCATTTAAATACAAGACCATTTGAAATTATGTAATCCACAAGCGATTTCAAAAACGAGATCGTTGAAAAAAAGCTTGTGGCATCGAAAGCGTTCTTTGACAATACGGAAGATTTTCACACGCCCAATTG
>JAVBMJ010000003.1:0-46713 GCA_031552535.1 Rikenellaceae bacterium | reverse complement strand
CGTACTTATCCTTTTGCATAACGGTCTGATTCTGACCGCAAAACTAATTTTAAATCCGTTGACTCGAAAAACTCTTGTAACAAATTGAACTTCAACTATTTCAAAGAACTTTTATGAATTTTTAGTGGACACTAATGAAATAATTGCATCCATTCCCATGGCAAATTATGCCATGTCACAGATTTTCGTCATCTGCCGATGGCTGCCAGATACTCCGGTGCGACCTGTGTAAAATCGTCTATCACCGTTATACCCGGGATCCTGGCCGTCAGCTCCGCACGGGTGAAAGTAGTCGCCACAGCCACCACCTGCATCCCGGCACGGCAGGCCGCCTCGATACCCGAGAACGAATCTTCAAAAACAAGACATTCATCAGGGGTAATACCCAAAAGCCGGGCCGCCAGAAGGAATATCTCCGGATCAGGCTTGCAATGGGTCACCATCTCCCCGTTTACAATGGCATCGAAACAGCCGACTATATCGCATTTTTCGAGTACGAAGCCGACATTCTCGCTACACCCCGACGAACCTACGGCTATTTTATAGCCTGCCGTTTTGAGCCCTTCCAAAAATGTGGTCAACCCTTTGACCGGTTCTATCGACGAGGCGTATATCTCGCGGTAGACAGCCTCCTTTTCGCTGGCGAGCGATTGCACTCCGCGGCTCTCGACAAGGCCACGGTCAAACAGTGCCGGTATTATCTCGTCGTTGCCGCGCCCGAATATCTCCATCAGTTTATCTTCCGCAAGCTCGATTCCGTTACGCCTGCAGAACTCCCTGAAAGCCTCCACGTGCGCATCCCGGTTGTCGACCAGCACCCCGTCCATATCGAAAATCACCCCTTTTATCATATCTGCAATTCATTAAAAAGAACTAACCGTCCGCAAAGTTAACCCTTTTTGCCTCCCCCGTAGCTGTGAATAATGTTAAGAATCCGTTTTATTTGCCACATCGGTAATATCACGGTCCCGAAGGGCCGATGAAAACCGCCACACACTTCTTCCATCGCAAAAAATCGCCGGACCGGGTGAAAAACCGGAGGGAAAAACGTACCTTTGCTTTCCATAATAAAACATAGATTGCAGTGAACGGCCAGGCGAAATATGTACAGACACCGCTGATGAAGCAGTATTACAGCATCAAGGCGGTGCACCCCGACGCGATACTGCTGTTCCGGGTTGGCGACTTTTACGAAACGTTCGGTGACGATGCGATAAAATCGAGCTCCATATTGGGTATAACTCTCACGCGGCGGGCTAACGGAGCGGCAAGCTTCGTCGAACTGGCAGGATTTCCGCACCATGCGCTCGATACCTACCTCCCGAAACTGGTCCGCGCAGGCCAGCGCGTGGCGATATGCGAACAACTCGAAGACCCCAAGACGGTAAAGACCATCGTAAAACGCGGAGTCACCGAGTTGGTTACCCCGGGAACAGCGCTAAATGACAATGTATTGGCGTCGAAATCGAATAATTTCCTGGCCGCCGTATCGTTCGGGAAGAGTTCGACCGGAGCGGCGTTCCTCGACCTGTCGACGGGCGAGTTCCTTGCGGCGGAAGGCAACAACGACTACATAGACAAGCTGATGGCTAACCTGTCGCCGAAAGAGATACTCTTCTCGCGCGACAGCGAAGGACTTTTCAAAGCCACGTTCGGCACAAAACATTACACCTACCGCCTCGACGAGTGGGTGTTCGCCCGCGACGCCAACCGCGAAAGACTGTGTAAGCATTTCGGTACCAAGTCGTTGAAGGGGTACGGCATAGATTCGATGGATAACGCGGTATCGGCAGCTGGCGCGGTACTTTATTACCTTGAATTCACCGAACATAAGGACGTACGCCACATTTCGTCGATCTCGCGCCTCGATGAGGATAAATACGTGTGGGTCGACCGTTACACGGCCCGTAATCTGGAACTTTTTTCGACCGGTTCGGGATCGTCGCGCGGCGGCTTTGCAGAGACCGTCGACCGCACGTCGTCACCCATGGGCGCACGATTGCTGAGACGGTGGATATCGCTGCCAATAAAAGATATAGTGCAGATAAATCGCCGGGCCGATGTGGTGGAAGCCATGCATGGCGATACCCAACTGTGCGCCGGGGCCTCTGCTGAAATATCGGCGGTGGGAGACATGGAACGTATTTTGGCGCGGGTCGCATCGTTTCGTGCGGCACCGCGCGAAGTAGTGCAACTCGCTTCGGGATTGAGAGCTGTGGGACGGCTCAGGGGAGTATTGGAAGGGGTTGGTTCAGAGGTGTTGTCGGACCAGGCATCAGGACTCGACACCTGCGATGCGGTGTGTTCAAGGATAGAGCACGACATATTTCCCGACCCTTCGAACCAGCTCGTAAAGGGAGGCGTAATCGCCCAGGGGGTTGACATGGAACTCGACGACCTGCGGCGGATAGCGCGTGGCGGCAAGGAAGTGATTGCTATGATCCAGCAACGCGAAAGCGAAATAACGGGCATCCCATCGCTCAAAGTGAGTTTCAATTCGGTATTCGGCTACTATATCGAAGTTCGTAACACACATAAGGATAAGGTTCCCGAAGGGTGGATACGCAAGCAGACGGTAAAAGACGCCGAACGTTACATTACAGCCGAACTGAAGGAATACGAAGAGAAGATATTGGGAGCCGAGGAGAAGATCATAGCAATCGAAACGAAACTGTACGGCCAGTTGATCGCTTTTCTGTGCGACAATCTTCGCCCCATGCAACGCACGGCGGCGGCTGTGGCTGAAATCGATTGCCTGTTGTCGTTTGCGCGTATGGCTGCCCAGCGCAACTATTGCCGCCCCGAACTCGACGAGGGTTTTGCGATAGACATCCGCAACGGGCGCCACCCGGTTATAGAGACCATGCTTCCCGTAGGCGACCAGTATGTTCCCAACGACCTTTATCTCGACACCCAACAACAACAGGTCATGGTCATAACGGGTCCCAACATGTCGGGTAAGTCGGCCCTGCTGCGCCAGAGCGCCCTTATTGTGCTTATGGCCCAGATGGGCAGTTTCGTTCCGGCGTCGTCGGCCCGGATCGGCCTTGTCGACAGGATATTCACCAGAGTCGGGGCATCGGACAACATTACGCAGGGCGAATCGACGTTCATGGTCGAGATGCTGGAATCGGCTAACATACTCAACAACCTCTCGCCGCGCAGCCTGATACTGATGGACGAGATAGGCCGTGGAACGAGCACTTATGACGGCATCTCGATAGCCTGGGCAATGGTGGAGTATATCCACAACCACCCGAAAGCTAAAGCCAAGACGCTTTTCGCCACCCACTATCATGAACTCAACCAGATGGAGGAACTTTTTCCCAGGGTTAAGAACTACAACGTATCGGTACGCGAACTCGACCGCAATATCGTATTTCTCCGCAAGTTGGAGCGCGGAGGCACGGAGCACTCTTTCGGGATACACGTCGCGCGCATGGCAGGTATGCCGCAAACTATCGTCAAGCGGGCTGCAGAGATACTGCACGACCTGGAGGCGTCGCGCCAGGCTATGGAAGCCGGCGGTGACGCCAGGTCTTCACGCGCCGATGTGCCGAAAGTCCGGGGAACCGCCCCGCGGGGTGCACGCCAGGGCGCATCGGGACACGACAACATGCAGCTTAGCATATTCCAACTCGACGACCCCGTGCTCAAACAGATACGTGACGAGATACGCGGCCTGGACATAAACTCCCTGACCCCGCTCGAGGCGCTCAACAAGCTCAGCGAGATTAAAAAGGTCCTTAACCTCTGAAATTTGTACGGTTGTATAGTTGTGATATTTGAGGGATAGTAGTAGTTTTGTGGTATAAATAGGTTGAGTGATGTTTTTGGAGAATGCGAGCCGGTCGGGGTGGATCGAAATTATTTGCGGGTCGATGTTTTCGGGTAAAACCGAGGAGTTGATACGCCGCCTGAAGCGTGCGCAGTTTGCCAACCAGAAGGTGGAGATATTCAAGCCTCAGATGGATGTGCGCTACTCGGCGGAGGATGTGGTCTCGCATGACTCCAACGCGATACGCTGTACGCCCGTCGATTCGTCGGGCAATATAATGTTGCTGTCGGGTGATGTGGATGTCGTGGGTATCGACGAGGCGCAGTTTTTCGATATAAACCTTGTGGGCGTGTGCCGGCAGTTGGCCGACAACGGAGTAAGGGTTATCATCGCAGGCCTGGATATGGACTATCTGGGTAATCCTTTCGGTCCTATGCCGTCGCTTATGGCTACAGCGGAATATGTCACCAAGGTGCATGCAATTTGTGTGCGTTGCGGCAACCTGGCGCACCACTCGCACAGGCTTACCGGTAGTGACCGTTTGGTGGTGTTGGGCGAGAAAGATATTTACGAACCGATTTGCCGCCACTGTTTCAATGCAGCTAAAGAACTAAAATTGAATAGATAATTTATGAAAAACCACATTCTTGTTATTGCTCTTTTATTGCTCTCAATCCCGGCTTTGTCGCAGACACCGGGTGTTACTGCCGATGAATTGATCGATCCGGCGTTCGAAAACAATGACGTGGTACTTGAGACGCGTGTAGGTAACTTCGGGGTATATTCAAACAATATAAAGTTGTCTCCCAAGGAGGTTAAGGATATAATGGTTTCCAATCCCGACGCCCTTGCCGAGTATAACAGGGCACTTAATTACCGCACGGCTTATTGGGTTGTGGGGCTCCCGTCGGCGTTCGTGTTCGGGTGGAGTATCGCCGATCTTATAAACGGGCGCGGCGATGCGGTGCTGATTTCTGTGGGCACGGCCGGTACGGCATTAGGTGTCATCATGGGGGTACTGGCCCAGAAGAAGGAGAAGTCGGCGGTGGTGCTGTATAACAGTGGTATGGGGTCGCCATCCTTATCGCAACTCACGTTCGGCAGCACCTCGTCGGGCATAGGGCTGAGTTATCGGTTTTAAGGCGGTTGCGATGTCTTTTGCGACACCTTTTCGGTGCCATTGCGCGGATCTGCGCAGACTCGATCTTGTGAAGATAGGTCGCTGAGCTGATAGAGGCTGTCGTTTGTCATATAAAGTCCAATAAATTCTTACACAGAATTTATTGGACTTTGTATACATTATTGGTTGGCCGCTACATGCGCGCATGCCGTCCGGCGAAGAATATGTCTCAAAACGAAATCTGACCCCCTGAGAATCGCGTATTAAACCGCGTATTTGAAAATTTTCTCCGAGGGGAGTCCGAATAAAAAGAGCCTGTCTCAATTTGAACCGCCCCCAAAAAGTTGGACAAAAACTTCTGGGGGGGCAGTTCAAATTGAGACAGGCTCTTTACAATTAAGTGCCGCTATATCCGGCATATACGTCTGTCGTATCCTTCTAACGGTCGAACACGAGCGGTATGCCCCGGTGCCCGAAAGCTATTTCGCCGCGCCGGAATACAACCGTGCCGTTGATGATCGTGTAAACAATACTGTCTGTGAATATCATGCCTTCCATCGGTGCCCAGCCGCATTTATACATAATATTATCGCGCCCCACGAACCAAGGGGCGTCCTGCGCCACCACAGCGATGTCGGCATAATATCCCGGACGCAGGAATCCACGGTCTTTGATACGGAATCTCACCGCCGGAGCATGGCACATCTTTTCTATGACTTTGTGGAGCGGAAAAATTCCGTGGTTCGATAATTCCATCATCGCAGGCAACGAATGCTGTATGGTGGGCATACCCGACGGGCATTCCCAATATGCCCACGACTTTTCGGCCAGTATATGCGGGGCATGGTCGGTAGCCACTATGTCTATATCGTCGTTAGCCACCGCTTTGCGCAAAGCGTCGCGGTCTGAGGCCTCCTTGATCGAAGGGTTACACTTTATGAGATTACCCTTGACGGCATAATCCTCCATCGAATACCACAGGTGTGGTACGCACACCTCGCTGGTTATCTTCTTCCCCTCCAACGGACCCGGTGAAAACAGCGATAACTCCTGCGCTGTGCTGATGTGCAGTACATGCAGGTCGGCGCCATATTTGTCGGCTAGTTCCACCGCCATCGCAGAGGAACGGTAGCACGCCTCGGCCGAACGGAACATGTAGTGCATCCTGGGAGGCACCACCGCACCGGCAGCCGTTTTATAGTTGCTGATATTCTGCCTGATTATATCCTCATCCTCGCAATGGGCTACTACCGGCACCGGACTTTCGGCAAATATACGGGCGAGGGTTTCCTTGTTGTCCACCAGCATATTGCCGGTCGAAGAGCCAAGGAAAACCTTTACCCCGCACACCTTGCGCGGGTCGAGCCGGGCGATTTCGTCTATATTGTCGTTCGTCGCACCGAAATAGAAGGCATAGTTGGTCAAAGACCACTCTTCGCCCAACTCGTATTTGCGGTTGAGCATCTCTATCGATGTAGTAGCCGGCTTGGTGTTAGGCATCTCCATATAGGATGTCACCCCTCCCGCAAGGCCTGCCGCCGACTCCGTGCCGATGTCACCCTTATGGGTAAGACCCGGCTGACGGAAGTGTACATGGTCGTCGATAACGCCAGGGATAACGAGCATCCCGCTAACATCGATCACCTCGCCTTCGAACTCACCCGGATAATCTCCCCTGCCAACTTCCTTGATCCGCTCTCCGCTTATTATTATATATCCGCGCCACGTTTCGCCTTCGTTGATGAGAGTGCCTCCGTAAATAAGTTTGTCAGCCATTTTCTATTTGCCTTTAATATTTCTGAAACGAAGTTTTAGTACACCCCAAAAGGCCTCCCCAAATATAGAACTGGCCATCTTGGAAGTACCCATAACTCTCTCTATGAATATTATAGATACTTCCTTTATCTTGAATCCCAATTTCCAGGTCGTATATTTCATTTCGATCTGGAAACCATAACCCTTCATTTGCACCTTGTCGAGATCTATACGCTCCAATACTTCCCGCGAATAACACACAAACCCTGCAGTTGCATCGCGCACAGGCATCCTGGTTACGAAATGAACAAATCTCGAAGCAAAGAATGACATCAGTAACCTGCGCATCGGCCAGTTGACGACGTTGACCCCCGTAATGTAGCGCGACCCGACTACCATATCGGCTCCTTCGAGCGCCGCACGGTATATGCGCAACAAATCGTCGGGATTGTGCGAAAAATCGGCGTCCATCTCGAAAATATAATCATACCCCTTTTCGAGCGCCCACCTGAAACCGGTTATATAAGCCGTCCCAAGCCCCAATTTGCCTTCCCTTTCTTTAAGGTGCAACCTGCCGCGAAACTCTTCAAGGTGACTGCGTACTATACCGGCAGTACCGTCCGGGGAGTTGTCGTCGACGATAAGGATATCGAATGGTTCGGGCAACGAAAACACCTTGTCGATTATTGCCGACACGTTCTCCTTTTCGTTGTAAGTGGGTATGATTACTATTTTCCGCATTCCGAACGACCATATATCCCGACAAAAGTAGTAATTTTACGCGAGATTACAACACACCCCACTATGCCGAAAGAAATTACGCTCGTCCTCTCTCCCGGGCAGGCTTCGGATGAGAGTTCGTATATGGCTGTTGCTGAGAAAAGGGCTGGAATTGGAAAAGGCGAAGCGATCCGTTGCCGCATAATACGCCGTACGGTCGACGCCCGCAGCCGGGCTGTAAAAGTAAACCTGACAGTGGAGTTATTCTCTGCCGGAGAGGTGGTGCCGACGCCAGCCGGATTCGATTTTTCAGATGTTTCGGGGCGCACGCCTGTGATCATAGTAGGGTCGGGGCCGGCGGGATTGTTCGCAGCGTTGAAACTCATCGAGTCGGGGTTGCGTCCCATTATTGTCGAGCGCGGGAAAGAGGTGCAGGATCGAAAACGCGACATCGCACAGCTTAACCGTGGCATAACCCTGGATGCCGATTCGAATTACGCTTATGGCGAGGGAGGCGCGGGCACTTTCTCCGACGGAAAATTATTTACCAGGTCGAAAAAACGGGGTGACAACCGTCGCGCTATGGAACTTCTTGTGCACCATGGAGCGTCGCCGGAGATACTCTACGAATCGCATCCACATATTGGCAGCGACGCGCTGCCACGCATCATATCTAACATAAGGCGGACTATCGTCTCGTGTGGCGGAGAATTTTATTTCAACCGGCGTGTGACCGGACTCGAAATTGCCGGAGACAGGATAACGGGCGTCCGCTGTGGCGGTGACCTGTTCGAGGGGGCTGCTGTGATTCTTGCCACGGGCCATTCGCCCGACGATCTATACGAGATGCTCCACCGCGAGGGGGTGGCACTTGAGGCCAAGCCTTTCGCAATGGGTGTCCGTGTGGAACATCCGCAGGGGCTTATCGACTCGATACAATACCATACGCCCGAACGGGGACCGTATCTGCCCGCGGCGGCATATAGTCTGGTTTCGCAGATCGGGGGCCGCGGCGTCTATTCGTTCTGCATGTGTCCGGGGGGATTTATAGTCCCGGCCATGACTTCGCCCGACGGGTGTGTGGTGAACGGCATGTCGCCGTCGGCACGTAACTCTCCGTATGCCAACTCGGGTATAGTCACCGAGATACGCCCGGGAGATTATGCTCATCTGGTATCCGGACATGGCCCGCTGGCCGCCATGCGCCTTCGTCAGCAGCTGGAACGGGCCGCACGCGAGGCGGCCGGAACAGGGGTGAAAGCTCCGGCGCAACGTTTGGACGACTTCGTGTCGCGCCGGCGGTCGGCTTCGCTTCCCGGTTCGTCATACATTCCGGGGCTGTGCAGCAGTAATTTTCCGGAGTGGATGCCGCCTTTCATTTTCGACAGCCTGCGGGGGGGATTTCTTAGTTTCGGTACGAAGATGCGGGGATTTATGACCGGCGAGGCGCTTGTCGCGGGAGTGGAATCGCGAACCTCGTCGCCTGTAAGGATTCTTCGCGATTCAGGTACGGGAATGAATCCTTCGGTGGAAGGGTTGTTCCCGGCAGGCGAGGGAGCCGGGTATGCCGGCGGTATACTGTCGGCGGCCATGGATGGGGAAACTGCCGCCGTGCATGTGGCGGCATACTGCCATTGATGTTTGTTTTTAGACAGTTTCTTACAGTTATTGCTATTACACCACTTGATGCCCGTGCGGATCGCATTGAGGCAAAAATAAGGTTTATATGATTTTACATATCGCTACCATTAAAAGTCCGTTTATGAAAAAATTCGTTACGCTTTTGTTGTTTTTGGCTGTTGCATGTGCCGGCCTGCGGGGACAGGGTAAAGGGTTTGTGGTGTTGGGCGACCTTCATATAGACCGTTTCGAGGATCATGATATGGATTATGTGCGTACACGCCCGCAGGACTTCGCACAGATAACAAAGGAGTATCCTTATTACACGGCTGCATACATGCCTAAACTGCTGGAGGCGGTCAGGGAGCGTACTGTGGCCGGTGAGCCGGAAATAGTGGCGGTGGTGCAATTGGGCGACCTGATGCAGGGCGTCGCGGGTAACGACCGCCTGTCGCGCAACATGGCGCGCCATGCCGTCGATATGCTCTACGACAGCGGAGTCGCCGCGCCGTGGCTCGTAGTCAAGGGGAACCACGATGTCAGCGCGAGCCCCGGTCAACCCGAGGCGTGGCGCGAAGTAGTGGAGCCTTTTGTGGAGAGGCAGATAGGGTGCCGTACCGACGAAAGTATGTATACATGGTCGTCGGGTGGTGATTTCCAGTTCTTTGCGCTGGACCAATTTTTCAGTCCCGACCGGATGCGTCCCGAAAGCGACATATTGGATTTCCTCAGGCGCGAATTACCAGCGTCGCAGGCAAAGTATAAATTCCTGCTGACCCACCAGCCTGTGATTCCCGTGACGGAGCGCTGCTGGCATCTTTTTGCCGGCATTCGCCGTCCGTTGCCCGATGCCGTGGCCGACAGCTTGCGGAGTGAGTTGCTCGACTTGTTGGCCCGTTATGAAGTTACTGTGCTGTGCGCCCATCTTCATAAATACTCGAAGATCGTACGGCGCACTTCATCGGGGCCCGTGGTGCAGATAATGTTCAACAGTGTGGTATCGGCCGATGCCACGCCTTCGGATGCGAAAGTCTCGACCTGTTTCCCGGGAACGAAATCGTTCGATGAAAAGTGGCAACCGTCTACCAACGACCGGCGCCGTAAGATACTTGCCCGCGAGGCGGCATTCATTGAGAGTTACTCCGGTGACAGCAGGGCCGGATATGGAGTCATATCGACCGAAAGCGGAAAGTTGGTGATGCGTTTCTATGCGGGATTCTCTGTCGAACCGTGTGACGAGTGGGTTCTCAGCGATGTGTACCGGCCATAACTCCGCTATGTCTGCCGCTTTGCCGGACAGTTTCAAGGGAATAAATTCCGCTTTTCGCAGCCAAACCTGTTTCAGGCCATCTCTGTGTTGATATAACAGTCGATATTCTCCTTGATGAGTATGTCTATAGGCGTGAAGTTCAACAGGGTGGGTTGTTTGTTGTAGAGCAGGTATTCCAGCGTGGCTTTTACGGCCATATACCCCTGGTACTCGGGGCGTTCCGCTATAAGGCAATCGATGTATCCGGCCCTGAGGTCTTCGACGTTGCGCGGAATCGTGGCACATCCTACCAGCCTGATGTTCTTTATTCCCTTCTCCCTGAAATACCCCGATACGATGTAGGCCCGCGAATTAAATACCACGCCTCCTCCGATATTGGGGTTTTCCGCAAAAAATTTATCCATTGCTTCCCAACTGCGGGCCGGGTCGGAGTTGTAGTAATACCCGTAAGCTACCTTTGTGTCGGGCGAATGGTCTTTCAGGTAGGCCATGAAGCCGTATTTGCGTGCTATGACCTGCGTCGAACTTTCGTCGCCCACCCTCCGTGCCTGGAACAGGGCTATATCCGCCCCCCTTTCAATGATACTCAACAGCAACCGTGCCTCTACGTACCCCGAAGCGAAAGAGTCGGGGCCATAGAATGCGAGCGGATCGGTGTTGTCGACCATCACGTCGACGAATACATAAGGTATGCCTTTACTGCTCAGTATATTCGTGAAGTGCATTGTCTCATCGTGGAACGTCGGTCCTACGATCATCGCATCTACATCTTTCTTTGCCGCCTCGGAGAATGTGCTGCGGCACGAGAAAAGGTCGAACTGGTCGTAATATAACACCTCGATATTAAGGTTGAGATGCGAGAATTCGTAAATGGCCTTTCTGATGCCGTTTTCTATCTGCTCCCAGTATTCGCCGTGGACAAATTGCGGCAACACCGCCAGCAGACGGTACTTCCGTTTTACGCCTATCGACGAACGGTGTATGTTTGGCTGGTAATTGATGCTCTCCAGCGTCTGTTCCACTTTGGCGCGGCTCTCTTCAGAGACGTCGCCACGGTTGTGCAGGACGCGGTCGACCGTGCCCGCCGAAACGCCGGCAAGCTCCGCAATATCCTTGACCCTGTACTTTTTAGTCATATCGGCTACAAATATACTTTTTTATGGCTATATTGTCAATAACCGACCGTAAGCGGTTTATAACCTGTCTCTGTTCGCAGCCATCGGTTTCCTCTGCGGGGTAAAAGTCCATTTCTGAATCTCCCATGGGAATTCAGAGTCTGTCTGAATTTCCTATGGAAAGTATTATAAGTCCTTACGGGCCGCTTTTCGCGTGAAAATTTCGTTACATAGCACACCGCTATGCGCCTCTATTTTCACGCAAAAATCATCACCGGAATATACTTAAATCTTTTTCCATCGGGAAATTAAACAGTTTCTCAGAAATGGACTGTGATTTACTACCAGTCGGCCGAGGTGAATTTTTCGACAGGTATCACAAATGCCCTGGGTTTGTCGGTGCCGCAGTTTGAAGTGAATGCCACGTATTTACCCGAGACGCTGAACAGCGGGTGGACATGGGTGTCCTGGTCGTTGCGTTCGCGCGGTTCCCTGGTGTTGGGCCAGCAGATGATCTTCATGTCGCCTGTCTTGAGGCTTATCAGCATAAGGGGGTTGATGTCCTGTTCCTGTGCGTCGGCTATGAACCAACGCCGGTCGTGAGAGCAAATCCCGTGCCCCATCTTTATCGTGTCGTTGTGGTACTCTTCGCGGAAATCACCACCTGTCTTGTCGACCGAACACACCGTTACGGGCCTGTTGCCGGGCTGCTTTTTGCGGAAGAAGAAGAAGCGTTCGCCGTCCGAAGTCCAGGTTTCGTGCGTTTCACGGTAGCCGGGCAGCGAGAGAAAGTAACGGTTTTCGCCAGTCCTGACGTTGATAATATAGTCGCGTGCACGCTCTGCAAGGGTTAATGTCGTGTCGTTTTGACGGTCGGGATAGGGAACATATGTGATTATGTCGGCATCGGCGGGGTTGAGTATCGGATGCGAGCAGCGAGTAGGGGCGGTGTAGATGTCGTCGATGCGTCCCGTGGGAATATGTACGCGGTAAATCGTTGTGCCGAGCGAATCGGTGGTCGACGCTATTATCGTATATTGTTCGTCGTTGGTGAACGTCGATCCGAAACGGACCCTTTCGCCGGTAATCCTGCCCGTTACATCGACCAGGACACGTTCCTTCAATGTGGCTACGTCGGTAGCATACACTACGCTGCCCTCCATGAACGCCACTTCACGGCCGTTCGGCATGATCGTGTAGGGGCCTTCCACCGCACGGGTGCTTACCTGGGATATTTTGCCGTTACGCATATCCGAACGGAATAATTTCCATATTCCGCCTTCGCGGGTGCTTTTGAACACGACATAACGGTCGTCCGAAGTGAATGCCTGGTGTTCGAAATAGGGCATGCAGTTGCGCGACGTGTCGTTGGTGATTTGCCAAACTTCGTTGCCCGTAAGCGAGTCGGTAAAGACTATGCGTTCGCTTTGGGAGCCTTTGGGACAACAGCAGGCCATCAGGCATGCCAGCATTGGGATCAACAGGATCGAGGACGTTCTCATTGGGTGTTGGGTTTTAGGTTTTATGAATTTTATCGTCTTATCCGGCTTCCCGGGGCTGCCGGATAGGGCCAGATTTTACCGCTGTTTTTGCACCGCCCTGGAGTGGAGCATCCGGTCGACTTCGACGGCGGCGGTGAGTACGGCTCCCATGCCGCGCGGATCGTTGGCCGAGGTTGGCCGGTTGAGATAATGCTCCATGGTGTATCCTATGGGCATACTCTGGCAAATGCCTGTCGTCACGCCATTCTGATCTACGCGCCGGGCGATAGCCTTCCAGCCACTGGCGGCGCAGGCGGCGTACGAAGGACCTATCCAGCCGTTACGCACTCCGCGGGCCAATGCCAGCACGAAAGCGGCGCTGGCCGAAGTCTCGGTATATGAAGTTGAGTCGTTGAGCACCTGATGCCATAATCCGCCGGGCGATTGGTATTTGACCGCGCCGGCCATCTGGCGGCGGTATATCTCCAGTACCGCACCCCGGTCTTTGTGGTCTGCAGGAAGACCTTCGAGCACTTCGGTTACGGCCCAGGCGATCCATCCGTTGGCGCGTCCCCAGAATGCTCCTACATGGCATTTTTCGGTGTCGTTCCAGCCATGCATGAATAATCCGGTCGAAGCGACGTACAGGTGGCGGTCGAAGAGTATCACCTGCCGGGCCGCTTCGTCATATAACGCGTGGTCACCCGTGATCCTGGCGTAACGCATCAGGAATGGAGCGCTCATGAAAAGGTCGTCGGCCCACACCGTCCAGCGAGGTTCAGGACGGCAGAATGTGCCGTCGGGGAGGCGCGGTTGCCCGGTCATAACATATACGGCTATCGTGTCGAGCATGCCGCGTGCTCCGGGTAACAGGCCGCGTGCGCAGAGTTCGGCGAACGGGAGTGCCGGTGCTCCCGAGTCGTCGAGCATTGTCATCCGGAAATAGCGGTAATTCTGGGTTCTAAGGCTGTTTTGTCCGTAATATTGCGATGCGAACAACGGCATCGTGGCTATGGTCTGCCGGCAAAACCGGTCTACGAAACCGGCATAAACTTCCTCGCCCGTTGCATCGGACATGGCCAGCATTCCGATCATTGTGGCTCCGTTGGCGTAATGCCATTCGGTGTAGGGGTGTTTCGTAAATGCTGCTCCGGGTTTAGGTTGCAGTCGATATTCCATAGCCGCTTCCGGCTCTGTAAGCCATCTTCCGTTTTCGTTGATCCTGGCCCGGGAGTAACTGACGTAGGGCGACGGAGCCGATTCACCGGTTATGATACCCAGCGACACTTTACTTCCAGGTCCCTTTATTGTTAATGTGTTCCGGCCTCCGTGTAAAGACACGGCGCAAGTGGCGCCAAACTCATAGCAGTCGTAGGCCGCTTCCCGCGGAAAAGGTTTGCCGGTGCCATTAGAGGCGCATATTTTTTTATTGTTCAGCAATATCGTTACACTGCCTGTCGCGTCGATACCGAGGATATATTCGCCGCTGCTCTTTGCTTCGAAGGTTATTTCGGCATATGCGTTTTTTGACGTACTGTGCGTCATGTCGGCTATCACCGGAAATGGTAATGCCCGTTGCGGTAGCTTTACGAGATTGAAATCGGCGTCGGCTATAACCCTGAGGGCGGTGCGCGATGCCACCTCCACGATATTACCGTCTATACCGGCGGCTGAATGCGTTTGGGCTGGCAAGGTGTGTGCCGAAATCAGGCAGCAGATCGTCGTCAATAGTTTTTTCATCGCGGTTGGTTGTTATGCTGGTTGGGCCGGGTGTTTTTATGGGATGCGCCTTGTTTTTATATTGGCATGCTCTGAAAAAATCAAAAACCTCTTGCAAATATATAAATAATATTTACATTTGTGTTCGAACACGGTCGATAAATTTAGGGGTAATTTATTATTATGCCTGATACACAATGGTATTGTGTTTGAAAGGACCCTTGTTTTTAAGTATTTTTAAATATATCGACGAAATTAACACGGAATTACACGGTGAAACCTTCCGGGATAGAGGGTGCAGGCCGATAAAAATAAACATTCACAGTAGTCAATGAAAGAATTTTTTCGCAAAACAGCAGCTTTCTGGGCATCTATAGCTCCCGGGATATTTCTTATCGGATATAATATAGGTACGGGAAGTATAACGACCATGGCATCTGCCGGCGCATCTTATAATATGACCCTTACCTGGGCGCTACTGCTTTCGTGCTTCTTTACCTATTTCCTGATCGTGGCTTTCAGCCGCTATACTATGGTGACCGGCAATACGGCCCTGAACGGGTTCAAGACCAGTTTTGGACGTCCTGTGACGATATTCATACTCATTTCGCTGCTTTTCGGCGAGGTCGTTTCGTGTATGGGCATCATGGGGGTTATAACCGAGGTGTTGCAGGAGTGGTCGAAGCCGGTGACTGCCGACGGCGAAGGATTTAGTCCGGTGTGGATGGCCGTGTTTTTCTGTGCGATGCTCTACTATATATTCTGGCAGGGAAAGCAAAGTTTTTTCGAGAAAATCCTCGGTATATTCGTCTTTGTCATGGGAGGTTCGTTCCTCGTTACGATGTTTATGGTAATTCCCCATCCGATGGATGTCGTGAAAGGACTCGTCCCGACTATCCCGGCAGAGACCAACGCGTTTATGATAATATCGGGAATGGTCGGTACGACCATGGGGGGGATACTCTATGTCGTGCGTTCGATATTGGTGAGCGAAAAGGGGTGGACGATCAAGGATATGAAGATACAGAGGCGCGATGCCAAAGTATCGGTGTGGATGATGTTCTTCCTGAGTTTCGCCGTTATGGCGTGCGCCGCAGGAACGATGTATCCGTTGGGGTTGAAGGTCGACAATGCAATCGATATGGTTAAGTTGATGGAGCCGCTGGCGGGGCGTCTTGCAGTATCGGTGTTCGTGGCCGGTATAGTTGCTGCGGGGCTTTCGTCGCTCTTCCCTATAATAATACTGGCGCCGTGGCTGTTTTCCGATTTTCTGGGTATAAAGCGCGATATGACAGCCAAATGGGTACGGGTGCTGGTGTTGGTATGTACGCTGTGCGGTTTGATCGTGCCGGTGTTCGGCGGCCGCCCGGTTTCGGTGATGATATTCTCGCAAACGCTGGCCATTATAGCCACCCCGTTGGTCGTGGCGCTGATGATGGTGCTGTTGAACCGTAAGCAGGTAATGGGAGAGCACCGTTCGCGGACAGGGGAGAATATATTGATGTGGATTACGCTCGCCTTCACTGTCGTTATAGCAGCGATAGGTGTGATGGGCATATTCGATATTTGACTATGAGACAATTCAACCCGCATATTACCTGTGCGTTCCTTTATATAATCACGCGCTACGGCTATCCGCCTCCGGCAACCGGCACGGCCCGCTATGTCCGCCTTATGGCCGGGTTGGGATTCAGGTCGGTGGAGTTGGAGGGCATAGGGCCCGGTCATCTTTCGCAGGTCGGCGGGATGAGGGACGAGGTGTTGCAGGCTTTGACCGAAGAGGGTGTTTCGCTGCCTGTATTCTGCACGGTCTTGCCCGGTTTGGGTTCGCCCGATGTGCGCCGCCGCGAGGAGAGTCTCGAAGCGTTCGACCACGGATGCGAGTTGGCGCGATATTTAGGGGCGGGCGGGGTGCTCGACAACGGACCTCTGGTGCCTTATGTTTTTCCAGACGATATGCCCATTCACAGGCACTATTCGCAGGAGGTGCTGTGCCGGGCCGGACTGCCGGAAAAATTCGATTGGGGAATCTATTACGAAGGACTTGTGGGAACAATGCGTACGGCGTGCGACATCGCCGCATCGTACGGTTTGGATTACTACCTGCATCCATGTTCGGGTTCGCTGACCGAAAGTGTCGACAGTTTCCTCATGCTTTACGGTGCGGTGGGACGCGGGAACCTGAAGTTCAATTTCGATACGGCCAACCAATATTTCACACGCGAAAATCTGGTATTGGGCCTCACGAAATTAGCAGGGCGACTCGATTATATCCACATCTCCGATAATCGTGGACAAAAGATGGAACATTTGCCGGGAGGCGAGGGTGGGATCGACTGGGGGCAGTTTTTTGCCACATTGAAAGCGACCGGTTTCGATGGACAGTTGTCGATAGACGTTGGTGGAGCCGAGACGGGCGTCGAGGATATAGACAAGGCTTACACTGGCACGGCCCATTGGTTGGAGAATCAGATCGCAGACCATAGACTATTCGAACGATGAATCGTTTTGCAGGTATATTGATTTCCGTGTTGTCGGTTCTTCCCTGCGTTTTGCACGGGGAGTCGCCCGTATTGCCAAAACCGAAGGCCGAAATAGCCCTCACTGGAGGGCAGCCGGGACGGTACGGGAACATAACGATAGTCCATAAATCGCGCCGTTCGCAGCAAGAGCTGTTCGGGGCGGTCGGTGGCGAGATCACCTTGCTGGCCGATCCGGCGGTTGCTGCGGCCTTGAGGGTCGAATGCTATGAGGTGGGCTCGCTCAAAAGTTACGCCTCTTTGACAGGATCGGCGGATATGGATAAATATGTGCCGTCGCTGGGCGAGGAGGGGTATGTGCTGAAACTCTCGGGCGCGTCGGCCGTGATAGTGGCGCCGACCGGCAGGGGGGTGTTCTATGGATTGCAGAGCCTTAAGCAGATTCTCAGGGCGGGCTACGCCGGCGGGGTGATGATAGCCGACTGGCCTGATATGCCGTTGCGTGCGTCGATGGACGACATAAGCCGTGGCGCCATTCCCAACATGGAATATGTGAAAGAACAGATACGCACGCTTGCCGAATTGAAATACAATGCCCTGACGTTTTACATCGAGCATGTGGTGCAGCCATCGTCGCACCCGGACTTCGCTCCTGCGAACGGGAAGTACACTATGGCCGACGTGCGCGAAATATGCAGCTATGCGTCATCTTACAACATGGAGGTCATAGGCAGTTTCCAGCCTTTCGGCCACATGGAACAGATACTGTCGCTGGAGCAGTATCGCGACATGGGTGATTCACCGTCGATGATCTCGCCGCGGAGCGAAGCGGCCAGGAAATTCCTTAGGGATGTTATAGGTGAGTTGTGCGATAACTTCACATCGCGCTATTTCAATCTGAATTGCGACGAAACGTGGGATCTGGCCACTGGTAAATCGCGGGATTATGTGGCGCAGGTGGGCCCTGCCAAATTCTATGCCGACCATGTAGGCTTCTTGTGCGATATTGTGCGCGGGAAGGGCAAAACGCCGATGCTTTGGGCCGACATAGTGATGAAATATCCCGGGATCATGGAGCAATTGCCACGTGACCTGGTGTATCTACCCTGGGAGTATGGCGGCGCTGAGAGCTTCGAGCGCTGGATCAAGCCGTTTGCCGATGCCGGGCGGTCTTTTATGGTTTGTCCCGGGGTATTGAACTCGGGGAGGATATATCCCGATATGCGTGCGGCAAGGGCCAACAACCGGTTCATAACGGAAGGCTACCGGGGAGGGGCTGCCGGGGCCATGCTTACGCTGTGGGACCTATCGGCGGTGCAATTCTTTACAAACCTGTGGTACGGGGTAGCCCTTGCAGCCGAAACGATGTGGAACGCCTCGCGGGAAATGGAGCCCAAACAGGCATTCGATACACGCTATAATATTGTGCGGTACGGCTCTGCCGATTGCCGTTTTACCGAAGCTGCCGACGCGCTCACCGCCCTGGCCGATGTCGATGTCACTTACCAGTTGAACGACCAGGTTTTTGCTGACCGCTTCGTTCCCGTGCACGGCGGCGCTCTGACGTTCAATATGGCGCAATGGGAGCGTGCCGACTCGATAGTGGCGCAGGCCGAAAGAATTGCATCGGGTATCGGGCCGGGACGTAACGAACGCGATGTCATGGCATTGAATTACTCCATAGGCGCTTACCGCTTTGTGGTCGATGCACGCAAAACGGCTTTGCAGGTTTCGGAAACTTACCGTAGGGCGGAAGAGTCGTATGGTGCTTCGCCGCAGCAGGCGCGTGCCCTTCTGGTGTCGTCGCTCGGCAGTATCGCCGCGTTGCAGAGCCAACTTGTGGAATCGGAGCGGCAATATGTCGAACTATGGCTCGAAGAGAACCAGAGTTATTTCCTTGACCGGGCGCAGATGTCTTACAGGGAGCGCTATACGCAGGTTGGCGAATTGCGCGGGAGTGTGCTTTCGGCAATAAACAGCATCGACTGCGGCGAGGCTCCCGAACCGGCCGCATTGTGCGGAATGGATATACGCAACGTCAACAGCAACTATTTCGGTTTCTGGCTGACGTGCGGCACCTTTGCCGATGCGGGAGCGGACCGGGACTATCTGTCTGAAGTTGGTGGCGAAGCGTCGGTCAAGCCCATTCCGGGTCTGCGTTTTACGATTTCGGGCCGAGACTATGTGTGGACAAAAACAGTGTCTTCCGACCGCTTTACAATGAATATGGCTGACCGTTATCCGTCCGGGGCAGGCGGGGTGGGTTACGCTTTCGCATACGTCTTCAGCCCGGACGACCGCCGTGTAACGGCGCTTGTGGGATGCAGCGGCGAAGTGCGGCTCGAACTCAATGGCCGGGAGGTGTTGTCCACGGGCCGCGAACAACAATTCACCGCCGATAAGTACAGCGTTGCGCTCGACCTTAAGAAGGGAGAGAACCGTTTGCTGGTCAAAACCCGCCAACTGGTGGGGGAGTGGGTGTTCTCGTTGCGGATCGACGGGGAAGATGTACAATCGCATAAACATAAATATTACATAAAATGAAAAAAATGTTGATACTGTCGGCAGTGCTTATTGCCGCCGTGGCTGTCGAGGGCAAACCTCCCACCAAAGAGCAAGTGTTGGAGGCCATAGATCAGAGCGCCGTTTATGCCAGCGACGTACTGCTCGACAGCGAGGGAAAGTCGCGGTGCGACTACAACATGACCCTCGGGAAGTGGTTTCCTTACGAGGAGCCGTGGCACACGGGGCAGGTGGTGCTCGGTCTTCTGGATTGTTACAAGGTGACGGGCAACAAAAAATACTTAGATGCCGCGCGTCGTGGCGGCGACTGGTGGATAAGCCTTGAGATCAAGGATAATCCTAAATTGAAAGGCATGATAGCATCGGTGCATGGCGACGACATAGGTGAGGAGCAGCTCGTTTTTGCGACGATGTCCGACGGATCGCCCGGAATCTTCGAACTGACGCGTGTAACCGGCGATAAGAAATACGCCAGGGTCGCTTCATCGGCCGCCGTGTGGATGCTGGAGCATATGTATTATCCCGAGAAGGGGGTTTGCTACGATCTGGTGGACCTCAAAACAGGCGAGGTGCTGACGCTCGGTAGCCCGTTCCATCGAAATAAACCCGACCAGACGCTCGAAGACGTGTCGCGTCCCAACACCGAGGGGTCGCCCTTCAAGGATGCCTGGGAGTTTACGGGCGACCAGCGCCTGCGCGAGGCCCATATACTGCTTTGCAATTCGCTTGTGGAAAAACAGGGCCCCGAGGGGTTGTGGATGGACTACATGCCCAACCACAAGAGCGAGGGGTCGTTTCATCCGCGTTTCAACATTTGGTATGCCGAGTCGCTTCTGGAAGCTTATGAACTGACGAAGGATAAAAAATATCTCGAAGCCGCAGCTAAAACCGCGCGCGCCTACGCCAAAGTGCAAAAGAAGGACGGTACGATATTCTACGACAATTATATCAACGGACGCGAGTCGGACAGAGGGTCGGTTTGCGGGTCGGCCGTTGCATTTGCCGGGATACTGTGGCTGCGCCTTGCGGAGTATGGCTACACGGAGTTCGTGCCCAACTACGAGGCGAGCGCCGCATGGCTCGTGGCGAACCGTTATTCGGCGGACCATCCCGATCCGAACGTGCGCGGGGCCATCGTCAATACACGCATGCGTAGTAAAAAGGGACAAATATGGCTCACTCAACGCGACGTGGGAACATCGTTCGGGATGCGTTTTCTGGCTGCATACTATAATTTAAAATTTGGGAAATGATCAAGCAATTCAAAGTCGACCGGCTCAGTGTGAGCATTTATGATACCCGTGAGGAGATGGGCCGTGCTGCATACCTCCACTATCGCGAGCGTGTGGGACGCATGATGGCCGGCCAGCCGACGGTAAGGGCCATCTTTGCGGCGGCGCATTCGCAGAACGATTTCCTGGAGGCCATGCGTGAGGATAACGGCATTGATTTCACCCGTATGGAGGCTTTCCATATGGACGAATACATGGGGCTCGGAGCCGATGCTACCCAGAATTTCGGCAATTTCCTGCGGCGTGCGATATTTTCGATGAAGCCGTTCAAGGCGGTTAATTATATAAAGTCGGACGCCGGGGATGTCGACGCCGAATGCGGGCGTTACGAGGAGTTGTTGAGAGCCTTTCCGTTGGATGTGGTGAGCATGGGTATCGGCGAGAATGCCCACATAGCCTTTAACGACCCCCACGAGGCGCGTTTCGACGATCCGCGCTGGGTGCGCCGTGTTACGCTCGACGACGTGTGCCGCCAGCAGCAGGTCAACGATGGCGAGTTTGCGGCTATCGACCTTGTGCCCAAAAGTGCGGTTACGCTTACCATTCCGGCCCTGATGTCGTGCCGTAGCGTGGTTTGCGTAGTGCCCAACGCCCGTAAGGCGCAGGCGGTGCGCGATACGCTCTACGGGCCGGTATCGGAAGCTTGCCCGGCATCGGTGTTGCGCCACCACCACGACGCCGCGCTGTTCCTCGACCGCGAGGCGGCCGGATATGTGCTTTGATGAATCAGGGAGTTTAAACCACCATAGAAACCACAATAACCTAAATAAAACCTAATCCTAAAACCAATAAACTTATGAAGAGAATTTTAAAAATCTTTTCTTTTGCGGCAGTTATGATGTTGCTGACTACCGCATCTTTCGCCCAGGGACGCGGTAATCTCAGCGGAACGGTGAAAGACAGCAACGGGAGCGTCCTTCCGGGCGCGGCCGTATTTGTGGACGGCACTACACAGGGTACCGCGACGGATATCAACGGGGAGTATCAACTAAGGGGAATACCCGCCGGAAGCGTAACCATCCGTGTCGATTACATCGGCTACGAAAAGAAAAGCGTTAAGGTAAATGTCGTGGCGGGGCAGACCATCAGCCTCAATGTGGTTCTGGCCGAGTTGGCCCAGAGCATCGAGAACGTGACGATAACTGCGGCTATCGACGGCCAGCAGCGTTCGCTCAACCAGCAGAAGGCTGCCGACAATGTGATGCAGGTACTTTCGGCCGACCAGATAGGGTTGTTTCCCGACCTCAACGTGGCCGATGCCCTCAAACGTGTCAGCGGTATCACCTCCGACGGGGCTACGATATCGTTACGCGGTACGCCCAATAATTTTACCAGCATCAACGTCAACGGCGAGCAGGTGATGAGTAACATGGAGGGCGGACAGCGCTCCCCGTCGCTCGACCTCGTGCCGTCGGACGTGCTCTCCTCTATGGAGATACAGAAGACACTGCTGCCTTCCAACGACGGAGACGCCATTGCCGGTGCTATCAACATGCGTACCGGTGAAGCCCGTTCACTGAAACCGCGTTTTTCGGTCGACGGCGGTTTGGGGATGTTCTTCCTGCGTGATAAGATGTCGTTCAACGGCAAGTTGGGTTATTCACAGCGCTTCATGGCTTCGGACAGGAATCCCAACGGAGTGTTAGGCGTTGCCGCCAACATCAGCTATTTCGATTCGTATAACGGCTACGACCGTATCGAAGCGCAGTCGTGGCAGTTGAGCGACGGTCTCAAGGAGTATACCGCTTCCGGTGCCGGTGCCGCTTTGACGGAGGAGTATATGCCCACCGACTTCCGCTACCGTTACCAGACTCAGCAGTCTGTCCGCCAGGGCGCGTCGCTTACCCTGGACTGGGCTCCGACGCTCAACACGAAGATTATCCTGAGCGGACTTTACAACCGCAAGGACAACGATGGGACGCGTTACCGCAACCGCAGCCGTTTCCGCGGCAACTACTACAAGGTATCGGGCCTTACCGATATTCCCGACGGTTCGTATGCCGCCGACAGGGTGATGAGCGTTGCGCAGGTGAGCGATATCGACGACCTTTCTGAGAACTACAATATCAATCTCGAGGTGCGTACCACTTTCGGTAACTGGCAGTTGGACGGAGGCGCCGCATTCAGCCGCATGGACCATAAGTATCGCAGCGAAATGGACGGTTTCCAGACTCCGGAGTGGAGAAACGGGACGCGGGTACGCAATACTATCGAAGGCATCAACTATGAGACTCTCGATAAGAACGGCAACCGCCCCGGCAACCTGTCCGTACCCATTGTTGCTTATATGGAATCGATTTCGTCGCCTTACCTTGCCATGAAATACCGTTATTCGGCTTTTCCGACAGCGACATATTTCGGTACGTTCGATTCGCAGGAGTATTACAACCTTTATGTGATCGAAAACTGGAACTACAATTCGCGCGGCGACAACATGACTTTCCGCCTCAACGCGTCGAACAACTACTTCATCGGCGGCAACACTTCAACGCTATCGTTCGGTGTCAAGGGCAAATTCATGACCAACGACGGTTATGTTCCCGAAGGCACGCTGAACTATAAAGTTCTGCCTACACTTGCCGCCAACGGCCGCAGCCAGTTGTACGACAATGCCTTGCAGATCGGGATAAAGAATTTCATGTATAAGGAGGAACTCGAACCGAAATTCCTCAACGGCAACCTCGCTTTCGGCCCGGCAGCCAATATCGACATGATCAGGCAATATGTCAATGCCAATAAGGAGGGCACGGGCAACTCGAATGTGATAGTCAACCAATACAGCTCCGATGTGGCGAAAGCGGCGTTCGACTACGAGTCGAAAGAGCAGGTAGGTGCGTTCTACGCCATGAACAAGGTGCAGTTCAATAAGTTGATGGTTCTTGCCGGTTTCCGTGTCGAGGCCAACCGCGTGGATTACACAGCCAACGAGGTGTTCCGTTACGATGCGAGTGTCAACCTCAACACAAATCCTTCGGGCCAGGTCGACCCGTCGGCTCCGGTCTACAACGCTTTCATCGCCACTCCCAAGGACTCGACGATCAACTATACGAAGTTCTTGCCCAACGTGCAGTTCAAGTACGACCTTACAACCCGCACAATCATGAGGGCGGCGTGGACTACCGGATATTCGCGTCCAAATATCAACGACCTGCTGCCCAAAATGGACCTCAATACCGACGATAGCAAGGTCTACACAGGCAATCCCAACCTTAAGCCTGCTTACGCCAACAATATCGACGTGTTGGGTGAGCATTATTTGCCGAGCGTGGGTATCTTGTCGCTGGGATTTTTCTATAAGCATATAGATGAATTCATTTACCAGAACGAGAGCGATATCAACTCGACCAATCCATATAGCGCCGTGGCTTCAAGACAGGTTACGAGCCTCAACGGAGACGTGGCCAAGGTCTATGGGGTAGAAGTGACGCTGAACTCGGCTCTGACGTTCCTGCCGTCGTTTTTAAAGAACCTTGTCTTTACCGGAAACTATACCTATGTGCACTCGAGCGCATTTGTCAACGAAGATCGCGGTTCGATGCGTCTTCCGGGACAGGCCGACAACACGGCCAACCTCGCGCTGGCTTACTCGTCGAAGAGGTTCACCATTCAGGCTGCCTATAACTACATGGGATCCTATATCCTGGCTGTGGGTGCCGATGCCGACCGCGACGTGTGGCTCGACGGCCGCTGGCAGTTGGATATCAACGGTAGCGTAAATATCGTTAAGGGTCTGTCGTTCTGGGTGGAGGCTTCAAATGTACTCAATAAGGAGTCGTTCCAGTATTATGGCGACAAGAGCCGGGTCTACTCTCTGCAGTACAGCGGGGCCTATGGCCGCGCGGGTCTGACCTATAAGTTCTAAAGAAGTTATATAGACTTCCTGCAGGTTGATTTGCCGGGCGCCTGTCGAGGGCGCCCGGCTTTGTTTACGGTCCGTAAATTCATGAGATTATGGGAAAATCGAGGACACTTAGCTGCATTCTGGTTGTTCTGATGGTTGCCATCATTCACGGTGCTGCAATGGCTCAGGACACACTTTCGGTGCATGCCGCAAAGTTGATGTTGCGGCTCAACGGTGTGGTAGCCGGACAGATATGTGGCGATGCGCACAGCGCAGACCGGGGGGCTGCGTGGTGTCCCGGATGCGGGTTATATCATACACGCGCCGCCGAGGCTTTGTTCCCGCTCGCGTGGGAGTATAAACTCACGGGACGAAAGGAACGCCTCGATCAGGCAATAGGCCTGGGTGAATGGCTTATAGCGCAGCAAAAAGAGGGCGGGGAGTGGGTCGAAACGCCCGAAACATGGACCGGAACCACCACCGATCAACTTCTGATGATGGCTCTGGCATGGCCGATTCTCAAACCACACATGACCGGGGCGCAAGAAAAGAGATGGTTACTGTCGATGGAGCGGGCCGGCGATTACCTGGCGAGGATCATGGACAACGCTTTTGCCAGTATCAATTATTGCGCGACAACAACCGCCACCTTGTCGGAGCTGGACAGGATAATTCCCAAGAAAATTTACCGGGACAAGGCGCGTGAATTGGCCCGCATGATAGTCGCGAAGATGAACCCCGAATATTTTATCGATGGGGAGGGTTCGCGCGAGGGGCGCTATAAATACGGAGTCGACATAGGTTACAATATGGAGATGTCGCTGTGGGGATTGGCGCGATATGCCGACCTCGCTGGCGATGCCGCCGTCCGGGAAGCAGTGGTCCGTTCGTTAGAATCGCATCTCTGGTTTATCTATCCCGACGGTACGCTCGACGCTTCGGCTGGCATTCGATCCAACAAGTGGACTGTGTACGGAAGCGGTACGTCCGACGGATGCCATCCCCTTATGGCGTTACTCAGTGACCGGAATCCGGCTTATGTGACGGCGGCCGTAAGGAATATCGGCGCTGTGGAGCGTTCACTCGCCCGAAGCGGATTGTTGGGGACAGGACCGCACTACGACCTTGTGCGGGATGCGCCTCCGTGTATATACCCTACATTCACAAAGGCCAAGAGCATGGCTATGGCCATGGCGTGGGTCAAGCGCGACGTTGCAGATGATGGGACGCTTTTGCCGGTCGATACCACGGGATACCGCTGCTTCCCGACATTGGGAATTGCCGTAGTGCGTAGCGGCGCGTTTTGTGGAACTGTAACAGCATATAACTACAAGGCGAGGGAAGGGGCCCGTAGCAAATATATGCACCGTCCCGCCGGAGGAGCGTTGAGCGCGCTGTGGGTCGAAGGATTCGGGCTGTTGCAGGCTTCCTCGCAGACCGAGTACCACCGTTGGGAGCCGATGAGTTTCCCCGAGTTGCCCGCTGATGTCAAGCCTCTTACCCCGAGGATCGAGGTGTTGACGCCGGAAGCGGGACTTTATACCAATCTCTACGATTTCGATGCGACACATGAGGTACAGTGCGACGGGACTACCGTCGTGTTCACTGCTTACGGACAGTTGAAGAACCGCGGCCAGTCGCCATGCGGCATCGGATACACGCTCAGGCACTGTTTCGAAACAGGACGGCTGGTGAAAGAGTTCGTGATCGCCCGCCAGACCCTCGACCAGGGGGTTCGACTAATAGAGCCGCTCATAGCCCACCCCGGCGTGGAGATCACACAGTCCGGTCCGCGAACTATAAATATAGCATACCCGGGAAATTCGATTACCTTAGCGCTCGAAGGCAATAATGCCACGATGCGTATCGACCGCAACGCCGGAGGCTATGACTGCAGTGTCTATCCTGCTCTCAGGGCGGTGCCGGTGGTGATCGACGTGGCTGCGGGCGGGGCATACAATCGTTCCGCGATCAAACTCACCTATACATTGAACCAACCTAAACAACGATGAAAAATATTTTTTGTGTCGTAGCGCTATTTTTCGCCTCACTTCCATTATCTTTAGCACAAAGCGGATGGGATATGATTGCCGGTATCGAAAAAAATATCGAGGCGCCCACATTCAGGGAGACCGATTATCTGATAACCGATTATGGGGCGGTCGCCGATGCGCAAACCGATGCATTGCCTGCGATACGCGAGGCCATAACACGGTGTAGCAACGATGGCGGGGGGCGCGTTGTGGTACCTGCCGGGAAATTTTTCTGTAAAGGTCCGATAGTGTTGAAAAGCAACGTCAACCTGTATGTCGCAGAAGGAGCAGAAGTTATATTCAGCCACGATGAAAAGGATTACCTGCCGGCCGTACCTACCCGCTGGGAGGGGACCGAATTGTTCAACTATTCTCCGCTGGTATACGCATACAATGTCAAAAACATAGCCATAACAGGCCGCGGTACGCTCAACGGGCGAGGGTCGCTCAATATGGCTACATGGAAGCCGCGTCAGAAGCCCGACCAGCAGCGGCTTCGCGATATGGGCCGTAGGGTGGTGCCGCTGTACGGGCGTCTCTTTGGCGAGGGGAGTGTGTTGCGTCCGGCCTTCGTCGAACCGGTATCGTGCAGCAATGTGCTCATCGAAGGTGTTACGATCATCGATTCGCCTTTCTGGGTCATTCATCCGCTTTGCTGCGAGAATGTGACGGTGCGCGGCGTGACGGTCGACAGTACCAATGAAAATAACGACGGCTGCGATCCCGAATCGTGCCTCAACGTATTGATAGAGGGGTGCCGTTTCCGCACCGGTGACGATGGCATAGCGATAAAATCGGGGCGCGACAACGATGCCTGGCGTGTGGGGCAGCCATCGCAGAATATTATAATCCGCGACTGTGTTTTTGATTCCAAAATCAACGGTATCTGCATAGGCAGCGAAATTTCGGGTGGTGTACGCGGTGTTTTTGTCGAAAACGTCAAAATATTGAACGCTACCGACGCCCTTTATTTCAAATCCAACCTCGACCGGGGAGGCTACATCTGTGATGTATACATACGTAACGTAGAGGTAGGGGAGGTGCGTTCGTCGCTGGTGAAGTTCGAGCCCGACTACAAATCTGAAAGCCGCGGCGACCATCCCACGTTATTCAAGGGATTTGTTATCGAGAACGTAACGGCCTTAGGCGCTGCCGGAACCGGCATCGACATCTCGGGATTTCCGCAGCGGCCGGTCAGCGATGTGACGATACGCAATTTGTCATTGGCTAAAACGCCGGTGCCGCTACGGGTCGCGAACGCTGAAAATGTCCGTCTCGAAAATGTTACGATCGCAGGAAAGCCGGTGGAATATCCCTGATCCAATACCTATACAACAGGTCAACTATGCCTGCAACCAAAAAAGCATGCCCGGACAAATCCGGGCATGCTTTTTTAACAATTTCTTCAAATGGCTTATAGTTGCCATTAAAAACCACGATACTACCTTTGCAAAATAAAACGGTCATTTTCTTTATACAGACTACGACTGCCATTTGTGAAAAATTGCGGTTGGTCCCTGTATAAGGGGTTTGGTTATTAACTGTGGGGGAGGGTTGCGGAGCGGGTGACGAAATGTTATTTCAATGTGGGATAGTATTCTTCTGGTATTGACTGTTGTCGGTTCGCTTGGCCTTTTCCTTTACGGGATGAAGAGCATGAGCGAGGCTTTGCAGCGTCTGGCCGGTTCGGGTATGCGCCACAAACTGATCAACATGTCGTCGTCGACGTTCCGTAATGTGGAGGCGGGCACTTTGATAACAGCTATTTTACAGTCGTCGGGAGCCACAACGGTAATGATAGTCAGTTTTGTCAATGCCGGTGCGCTGACCCTGGCACAGTCGATGGCCATGATCATGGGGGCCAATATCGGGACTACGATCACGGGATGGATCATCGCTTTGCTCGGGTTCAGGTTTAGCCTGGGCATAGCTTCGGTGTCGTTGATCGGCGTGGGTTTCCCGTTGCTTCTGATGAAGCGCGAACGGCTTAGGGCTTCCGGGCATGTGCTTGTGGGATTGGCGTTACTGTTGATGGGGGTCTTTTTGCTGCGCGAGATACTTTCGGGGTTGCCGTTCCCGGTGATTGCCGGCGGGAGTGCCATGGCTGTGGTGCTGTTTATGCTGGCGGGGATATTACTGTCGTTCTTATTACAATCCTCGGTCGCCACAATGGTTCTGACGATGATAGTGTGTTGCAACGGATGGGTGCCGTTGGAGTGCGGTGCGGCCATGATCATAGGCGAGAATATAGGTACAACATTTACCGCCAACCTCGCCGCCCTGGATACTAACACCAATGCGCGGCGGGCGGCGTTGTTTCATACGATTTTCAATGTCGTAGGGGCGGTATGGGCTTTGCCTCTGCTTTTTTTGATTCCGCGTTTTTCCGAGTTGTTCCCCGCGGTGGCCGATGTGGCTGCTCCGGGCAGGATTGCTTTTTCGTTGGCCGGATTCCATACGTTGTTCAACCTTGTCAGTACGTTTTTGATGGTATGGTTCATCCCGCAGTTATCGGATTTGGTGGCGCGTCTTATACGTAGCCGGGAAGGAGAGTCGCGCTCGGCGACAAGTTTACGGTACCTCAATCCGGCCCTGCTTACTACCGGAGGACTCTCGATGTTCCAGGCACAAAAAGAGTTGGTGGAATATGCCCGCCGGTCGTCGAAGATGTTTGCCAAGGTAAGGGCATTGTTCAGGGAAACCAACAGCGAGTCGTTCAACGCCCTGTATGAGGATATACGTCTTCGCGAGGAGGATAACGACCGTGTGCGCGACGAATTTTATAACTTTCTCACCCAGGCTTCGCGCGGTAATATCGGCGCCGAGGCAAGACATGGGATAGAGATGTTGTTCCGGCTTGTGTCGGACGTGGAGATAATGTCGGACTGCAATTATAGTATAGCCAAATTGTTGCGTGCCCGCAAAGAGCGGAATATATGGTTCGACCAGCCTACGCGGGATAAGGTGAATGATATGCTGGACCTCATAGACCGGGCGATACCTCTGATGAACAGTAATCTGGCGGCGTCATTCTCCAAAGGTGAATCGCTCGACCTGGCGATGGAGGTGGAGCAATCGGTAAATAACCTGCGAAATATATTCAAGGAGGAGTGCCTGCGTTTCGACGGTTACGAAGGAGGTAATTACCAGTCGGGAATTATTTTTTCGGAACTTGTGACACGAATCGAGCAGCTCGCCGACTCGATTATACGCATTTCGGAGGATGCGTTCGACCGTGGAAAATAGTCTGCGTTCTTTGGCTTCGGCATACGGTGTCAGGGCGGATTATTTCGATGAGGCCGGGTCGACAAACGATGTGGCGCGTGTGAAGTGCTACGGACATGGCGACCTTGTCGTGGCGCGTAGCCAGAGCCGTGGGCGTGGACAGCGCGGCAACCATTGGGAGAGTGCTCCCGGGGCAAATCTCACTTTCAGCATTGTTTTGGAGCCGGTTTTCCTGCCTGCCGGCGAACAGTTTCTGCTTTCGGAGGCGGTCTCTTTGGCCGTGGCGGACCTTTTGGAGTCATATGGGATAGTGGCTGCTATAAAGTGGCCTAACGACATATATTCCGGCGATACGAAGGTGGCCGGGATATTGATCGAAAACGATATTTGCGGAGCCAATCTCGCCCGGAGCATCGTAGGTGTGGGACTCAATGTTAATCAGATGCGGTTCAGTCCGGCGTTACCCAACCCTTCGTCGATGGCGTTGCTCTCTGGCGGCGATTTTGCTGTGGGCGAAGTCCTCGAACGTCTCTACGGTAAGCTGATGCTTCGTTACGGGCAGCTTGAAGAGGGCCGGGCGGAGCAATTGTGCGGCGACTACCTTGGTCGCCTTTACCGGCTCGGCGTACCGGCCGTTTACCGTACCCCGGGTGATGGCGAATTCACGGGCATAATCCGTGGGGTCGAAGAGTCTGGCGAACTGGATGTGGAGCATCCCGACGGTAGCGTGAGAGGCTATCTTTTTAAAGAGATAGAGTTTATCTTATGACAGGACTCTTACCGCTATGGGTCTCGTCACCTCACCCATCCCGCGGACTGATGATCTTTTTAGGCGGTTGTGGAAATATATCCACCGTTGATCCGGTTATAAAGCGTCACTCTTATTATTCAGGTATTATTCGGGAAGCCCATTCTTGCACCACATCCGGCCAAACCCGATGATGCCGCTTCATGATGTGTGCAGCTTCGGCGCTATAGCAAAAATTTCGCCTTCACGGGCTATATCCGTATTGTGAAAAATGGTACGGGCCTCGTCCATAAGAACTCCGGGGTCTTTATAGCGGGTCGAAAAGTGTCCTATTAAAAGGTGCCCGGCACCGGCTTTCAGGGCCATCTCCCCGGCTTGCAACGACGTGGTATGTCCCGTCTCGCGGGCTAACACCTTTTCATTTCCGGCGAAAGTAGCTTCGTGGTACAGCAGGTCGACCCCCGATACGATCCTGGCCGCCTTGCCCGACGGCAACGTGTCGCTCAGGTAGGCATAGCTGCGCGGCGTCCACGGAGCATATGTCAGTTCGCCGGAGGCCAGCCTGCTCCCATCCTCCAGCACAACATCTTCGCCCCGCTTTGCCGCAACGATCTGGGCAATAGACAGGCCGTAGCGGACAATCTGGTGTTTGAGAACGTTGAGTTCCGGCTCCTTCTCCCTGAACAGGAAGCCTGCGCACGGCACACGGTGGCGGAGCGGAACCGACCATACCTCCATAATCCGTGTCTGGTAGATCATGGCATTTGCCGTGGGATCGACTGTCTGGAAGTGTATTTCGTACTCCAGGTTGAGCCCCATTAACTCGAACCCGGTGGCCAACAACTTCTCCAGCGCCGCAGGGCCGAATACACGTAACGGCGTCTTGCGGCCCATCATCCCGAGCGTAGACAGCAACGGGAGCAGCCCCAGCATGTGGTCGCCGTGCATATGGGTGATGAAAACGGCATTGATCTTCATCGGGTTTATGCCGCACTCCATCAGGCGTAGCTGCGTACCCTCACCGCAATCTATCAAATAAAACTGCTCATGCATGTTGAGTGCATGAGCAGCGTGATGCTTCCCTACAGCAGGCACCGCAGACCCGTTACCAAGTATAGTAACACTGAATGTCATGTCCCGCGTGTGAAAATTTTTAGATTCGGCCTGACTGCTAAAGTCAGGCCGAATCTTGGTTAAAAGCCTGTTATTCGAAAGCTAAAAGCCCGTCGAACCCCGGTTAAGGGATTACTCTTCCTTGGCTTCTTCAGCGGCAGTGGCATCTGCTTTCTTTGCGGCAGTCTTTTTCGGTTTGGCTTCGGCAGCGCTCTCCATCTGAGCCTTAAGTTCGGCCAGACCTGAGATATCGCCCAGTGTGGTCTTCTCGACAGAAGCATTGATCTTCTTTACTGCACTCTTGGTCGAGTCGTCTTTCGCCTTCTTGTCTGCTTTTTCAGCTTTCTCCTCTGCGCGACGCGTGTCGTCGTTCAGGCGGGAATGCGAAAGAAGTATGCGGCGTGTGGCTTTCGAGAACTCGATAACCTTGAAGTCGAGTGTTTCGCCCACCTGTGCCTGTGTGCCGTCCTCTTTGACGATCTGGCGCAGGTTGGCAAAGCCTTCCACGTTTTCGCCGAGCGCAACCACGGCTCCTTTCTCGTTGATTTCGGTGATTTTGCCCTCATGTACCGAATCCACGCCGAACTGCGATTCGAATTCGTTCCACGGATTTTCCTCCAGTTGCTTGTGCCCGAGGCTCAGACGGCGGTTATCCTTGTCGATTTCCAGTACCACGACGTCGATATTCTCTCCAATCTGGGTAAACTCTGCGGGATGTTTAACCTTCTTCGTCCAGCTCAGGTCCGAAATGTGGATCAGGCCGTCGATGCCTTCGGCGATCTCTACGAATACACCGAAGTTGGTGAAGTTACGTACCCTTGCCGTGTGGCGCGAACCGACAGGATATTTTGTTTCGATACCGTCCCACGGATCGGTCGTAAGCTGTTTGATACCCAGCGACATCTTGCGGTCTTCACGGTCGAGGGTGAGGATTACGGCTTCGACTTCGTCGCCCACTTTCATGAACTCCTGTGCCGAACGAAGGTGCTGGCTCCATGACATCTCCGAAACGTGGATCAGACCCTCGACGCCCGGCGCTATCTCTACGAATGCACCGTAATCGGCCATGACCACAACTTTGCCCTTTACCTTGTCCCCTACTTTGAGGTTCTGGTCGAGAGCATCCCACGGGTGCGGTGTAAGCTGTTTGAGACCCAGTGCGATACGCTTTTTAGCGTCGTCGAAGTCGATGATAACCACATTGAGCTTCTGGTCGAGGTGCACCACCTCTTCCGGATGGTTCACGCGGCCCCACGAAAGGTCGGTGATGTGGATCAAACCGTCAACACCGCCCAGGTCGACGAATACACCGTAAGAAGTGATGTTCTTCACGGTACCTTCGAGGATCTGGCCTTTTTCGAGGTTCTGCATGATGGCCTTCTTCTGCTGCTCGAGTTCTGCTTCGATCAGAGCCTTGGCCGAGACAACGACGTTACGGAACTCCTGGTTGATCTTGACAACCTTGAACTCCATAGTCTTGTCAACATATATATCGTAGTCGCGGATAGGTTTCACGTCGATCTGCGAACCGGGCAGGAACGCCTCGATACCGAACACGTCGACGATCATACCGCCCTTCGTGCGGCACTTCACATATCCCTTGATAACTTCGTCCTTCTCCATCGCTTCGTTCACGCGATCCCAACTGCGTAGTTGGCGTGCTTTCTTGTGCGAGAGGATGAGCTGTCCCTTTTTGTCTTCGGCGCTTTCGACGTAAACTTCCACCTTTTCGCCTGCCGCCAGTTCGGGATTGTAGCGGAATTCGCTTACCGGAATGATACCTTCCGACTTGTAGCCGATATTGACTACCACTTCGCGCTTGCCGACGTTGATAACCACACCGTCGACAACTTCGCCGACCTGCACCTTCGAGAGGGTCTGGTCGTATTTCTCTGCGATCTTGTCCTTGGCATCGCCATAAAGACCCAAATCGTTCTCAAACGCATTCCAGTCGAATGATGCGTTGTCTGCTGCTTTTGAAGGTTTTGCCTCTTTTTTAGCCTTGGAAGCCTCCTCGGTTACGGGTGCTTCGCCGGCCAGAGCCGCCTGCGTTTCTTCGGCTACTACTGCCTGGGCAGTGGTCTCCACTTGTAAATCTTTGTTTTCTTCCATTTTGGTTGTTGCTTCGAAACTATAAAGTTAGACATTATGTATAGATTTTCCCACACGGGAAAAAGCCCACAAAGGTAGTAATTTTCTCCGGATTAATACCTATAGGCGTTTTATTAATTGGAAAAAATGGGAAAAAATCGCACCTTTGCCGGGTAAATCAAATCACGGACAGTAAATGCGCCTTTCGGAATTACAGACAGGTCAGACGGGTATCGTGCTCAACGTGTTGGGCCACGGTGCGTTCCGTAAGCGCATTATGGAAATGGGCTTCGTGCGCGGAAAGAGTGTGGCGGCTGTGATGAACGCACCGCTTAAGGATCCTATCGTCTATAAAATAATGGATTACGAGGTGTCGTTGCGCATAAGCGAGGCCTCGATGATAGAGATCATAACAGTCGAGGAGGCGGCGAAACTCTCGGGCGCGGAACCGGGGACGGAGACGCTGACATCCGAGGCTATCGAGCGGGTCATCGAACGATCCGGCCGCGAGATCAGGGTAGTGCTCGTGGGTAATCCCAACTGTGGGAAGACTTCGCTTTTCAATATAGCTTCGGGCGGCCATGAGCATGTTGGCAATTACAGCGGGGTAACGGTAGACGCCAAACGTGGGCACTTCGAGCACGGAGGTTATCGCATAACCATTTACGACCTTCCGGGCACCTACGCCCTGTCGGCTTACAGTCCCGAGGAGCGCTACGTGAGGAGGCTTTTGGCCGAGGAGACGCCCGATGTCATTGTCAATGTGGTTGCCGCTTCGAACCTCGAACGCAACCTCTACCTCACCACGGAACTGATCGACATGGACACGCGGGTCGTGATCGCGTTGAACATGTACGACGAGTTGCAACAGAGCGGTGCGAAACTCGATTTCCGGAGTCTGGGGCGTATGATAGGGGTGCCGATAGTTCCCACTGTTTCGCGTAGCGGCCGCGGGATACGCCACCTGTTCGACACGGTGATCGACGTTTTTGAGAACCGTGAAAAGAGCGTGCGCCACATACATATTAACCACGGTCAGGCGATAGAGTCGGGAATAGGGGCGCTCAAGGAGATGATAAAGGGCGATGCTACGGTGCCCAAGCAGTTTTCGCCGCGTTACCTCGCACTGAAAATGCTTGAAGGGGACAGCCAGGTGGAGGAGTTGCTCAAAAAGAACGCATCGTCGTATGCGGCGCTTTCCGCTATGCGTGATCTTCACGTGAAACGCATAGGGAAGGAGCTGGGCGAAGATGTCGAGACAGCGGTAACAAATGCCAAGTACGGTTTTATCACGGGCGCCCTGCGCGAAACGCTTACTCCCGGCAATAAGGATGAGGTGCAGACGACCCGGGCCATAGATACTGTGGTTACGAGCAAACTTTTCGGGTTCCCAATATTTTTGCTTATAATGTGGGCGATGTTCGAGGCCACGTTTACCCTCGGGTCGTACCCTATGGGATGGATCGAATCGCTGGTGGGGTGGTGCGCATCGCTGGTGGAGAGTTGGATGGACGAAGGTGCATTGAAAGACCTGATCATAGACGGGGTTATCGGCGGCGTGGGAGGCGTTATTGTGTTCCTTCCCAATATCCTGATCCTCTACTTCTTCATTTCGTTCATGGAGGATTCGGGCTATATGGCGCGTGCGGCGTTCATAATGGACCGGATAATGCACCGCATAGGATTGCACGGCAAAAGTTTTATCCCGCTGGTCATGGGATTCGGTTGCAACGTGCCGGCTATCATTGCGGCGCGTACCATAGAAAGCCGCAGCAGCCGCATTATCACCGTGCTGATCAATCCGTTCATGTCGTGCAGCGCCCGCTTGCCGGTATATATATTATTCGTGGGGGTGTTTTTCCCGCGCCATGCGAGCCTGGTGTTTATCGGTCTGTACCTGTTGGGTATCGTCCTGGCGGTGATTACGGCGAAACTGTTGCGCAAGTTCCTTTTCCCCAGGGATGAGACTCCGTTTGTGATGGAGTTGCCGCCGTACAGGATGCCGACGATGCGTTCGGCGTTGGTGCATATGTGGGACAAGGCGGCGCAGTATCTTCGTAAGATGGGGGGGATAATCCTCGTGGCCTCGATGGCGGTCTGGTTCCTGAGTTATTTCCCGAGGACGCCGCAGGCCGGGACGCGGGTGGAGGATGGAGCAGGGGCTTTTGTGCAGACAGATCGGGCGACATTGGTGGAGCAGCAGCAGAAAAATTCTTATCTGGGTCGTGTGGGGCAGTTTTGCGAACCGGCGGTCGAACCTTTAGGGTTCAACTGGAAGATAAGCGTGGCACTTCTTTCTGGCACTGCCGCGAAAGAAGTTATAGTCAGTACCATAGGGGTCTTGTATTCAGATAATGGCGATTCCGGGTCTGCCGTATTGTCTAAAAAAATAACGGCGGTGAATCCCGAAACCGGTCGCCCCGATTTCACTCCCGCCGTTGCGCTGTCGTTCCTTGTTTTTGTTTTATTGTATTTTCCATGCCTGGCTTCACTGGCGGCGATTGCCGGGGAGACCGGAAGTTGGCGCTGGGCTCTGTTTTCGGTGATTTATAACACGGTATTGGCCTGGGTGATGGCGTTTGCGGTATATAATATCAGCCTGTTATTTATATGAGGCGATGGTTGGCCCTCGTTTTGCTCCATCAATTCATGTTTTTTTATTTCCGGCTTGGTGCAGGCGTGTCATTTCTATCTCAGGTGTTGGTCCTCATCGAGGCTGATTTTTTAATTTATAATTTATGCAGGATATAATAGTATATATAGTTGGCGCTGCGCTGGTGGTATATGTGGTTTACAGGCTCTACCGGCTTATAACCTGTCGCCGTGATAGCCGTTTCTGCGAGGGTTGTTCCTGCGACTGTCCTCATTCAGGTAACGGGCGCCGGTTGCGCCGGGATAAGAATAAAAAATAGAGAAAGCAGGCGGGACGTGTGTTTATATAGCGAGGCAGCCTTTTCGGATCACACACGTTTAAGCACCACTGAAACGGAGTAAAAATCATTGGCGGTATCTACCATTTCCAGTATTTTACCCCAATCTTCCAGAGGGACAAAGGGCCGGCTGTAGATTTTCTTTACCGAGATCGACAGCACCTGCCCGTTTACCGTGGCATTTGAGGAGAATGCGCCATATTCGTTGGAAAAATCATAATTCAATCGTTCGACCCCCTCCACACAATAATTATCAGGAATGACGACCTCGATCTGATAGTCGAACTGTTTGGCTTCGGGCATATAGGCATCCATAATGCGGTCGCGGTCTGTAGCCGTTGGGACCCATTGGGTGCCGATAAGTTTGCCTGCATCGAGAACCAGATTGTCCCCGGCATTTTTCACAAAACTATCTATGCTGTATTTAATATTATAGACCAGGGCGGGGTTTGCAGGCGAGGCGCCGTAACCGTTAATGGAACAGGAGATAATTTGCTCCTGCCTGACCTCGTGATATGTATATATTTCCTCCCCGAAACGCTCTTTGGCTTTTTCCCTCTCTTTTTCAAAATACGTCTGTACGCTGCCCACCTCCTTCCTCAATGATCTCTGTTTGCTTATCTCATCGATATAACTTTGCCCGATCAGCAGTTCACGGCGTACGACCGAATCCCATGGCTCGTAGGAAATGAGCATATTCTGCATGGTGTGTTTATCTCCTGTGCCCGTCCAGGTCGATTCCCGGTCTATAATAAGACTTAAACGGTCTTCACCGGAGAACGTGACCTTCATTTTAGTGGCATTAAGGTTTTCTGCCGGCTCCTGCACCGGAATAACATGTTGGAAGCCGTGCTGGCTGAATTCTACACCACTCACTCCCGGGGAGCTTGTAAATTTTTGTATCGGGAAAAGGAATGCCGTTTCACCCTGCAAAGCTCCCGGCACTTCTCCCGCAAGGCTATACCGGTAAGGACCAAAATAAAATCTGGCCCCTTCGTCGATAGCGACTCCGGAATAGAAGTCTTCGTCGTTGGCTGTTTCCGCAAGCCTTGCATCATAACGGCTCGTTACAAATCCTATAAAAGGCCTGATCCCGTTCTCCTGAAACAGGTGGCTCAGCAGGAATGAAAATGCGGCTCTATTGTAGAAACTATTCCGGGGAAAATAGAAATTCAGAGCGGCATAGATATAATCGGCGAGTTGCACCGTGGTCGCATCGGGCGTCTTCTGCCTGTAACCGGCTATTGCGGCGTTGACATTCTTCATAAAACCGCCCGAAGTGCTTATATGGCGCAATCCGAAATTGTAATAACCCCGTGCATCTTCCAGTATCTGATCGCTGGGAACATCCTTGTGTATGCCTATCGGTCGGGCGCTGGAGGGTTTATAGAACGCCTTGGAGGCATTTTGCAATACCGACAACCGCACCATGGGCATGGAGCGCATATAAGAAACCCATTGCGGGGCTCCTTTTATACACGCGACATTATCCATCGCCGCATCGAGTGTCATCTTCCCGTCAGCCGCCGTATGTGCCTCCATGTCGGGAGCTCCGTTCACCGAACGGTATTCTATGGTGAGATTCTTGCCGAATTCGCAATGCAACGAGAACGACAGGCATGGATATTCCGGGGAATAAAAGCCGATAGTCTGCGGGCTAATGTTCATTGTCGTGAACTCTGCTATTTCGTAGACAAATATATCTATCATGTCGCCCACCTGCAATTCGGGGATAGCGAGTTTTTTGTAAGCCTCCTTGTTGTTCTTACCCTCGGTGATGGATACCGCCAGAGCGGAAACGTCCACCTCCCTGATCGTGCTGTCGGGTTTTATGATACGTACGCCAAGTACCGTGCGCAACAGGTTGCTATACATGCCGAAGCCACGGTTCTCTTTGTCCCTGAACGAATGCTCCGAAAAGTAATCCAATGCCGCCTGGTCGTTGATCCTGACCAAAGAACGTTCTATGTCGATATAATAGATCTTTCCGGCTCTGCTTCCCGTCAGCAGCTCTTTCATGAAAGTGCTTTTATCGCCCGTGGCCTCGATGCGGCGGTGGCGGGCCAGGATCACGGCGGACTCTTTCTCATAACCTTCGGGAACCGTACGGTTATGAAACCCGGGAATATCCCAGGCCCAAACCATGGTGCGGATCGATTCGGCCCAATCGTCAGGCCCGGCGGCATTGCTGCCCAGCGGGCTGAAAGCGAACAGAATAAAAGCGAAACAGAATCTTTTCATTATGATCAATGTTTTTTTAGTACGACCTGTTGCATGTAACACCTTTTCAGTGCGGCCATGTCGCGGTTCCATGTGGCGAAATCGCTCTTTCGGAGTAATGCCCCCGTGATGGAGATCACTTTATGGTAGACCACAGAGTTTCCTTCCGTTGAATAATCGATGCTTATGGTATACCCGGGACCTTCAATCGAACTGTTCCCGGGCATGCGGGATACGCTATACCCGTCGGGTATTTCCAGCCGCTCGTACCTCACTGTACGTTCCCTGAACGGAATCTTGAAATCGGTTTTGCGTTTCTCCGTATCGAAGAATGAAAAGAGGAAATCTTTTCGATAATCCATCGCCACATATATCTCCTCATCCGAAAATTGTATCCCGGAACGTCGGGTTTCAGAAAAATTCAATTCCACCAGGTTCGACTTCGGGTCGGCGCCGGAGATGCAGAAGTTATCTACTTTGTCCTCCACCCTGCCGCATTCGAGATACTTTCTGATGACATCTTCCCTGCGGTGGGACTCTGTCGAATAGATCGCCGACATTACATATTGTTTGGATTCTCCGGTGAAACACATCATACCTTTGGCCGCCAGCGCGGTGCCTTCGATCCGGTAGACGCAATGGAGACTGTCGGTATTGGCGTGCGGAGGGAAATCGGGTACGGTTTCCAGCAGGTAGTCCTCGCCGTTCTCGATCATGGCCGGTTTGCCCTGTATCGCCTCATGGCACTCGCCGGGCGCCATATATTTTACTGTCGGATCGAGAAACCACGTCTTGCCGTTCCACCTCAGGGCGCAAATCATATGGTCGGCTGTGGGCAGGGCGGCCGACTCGTCAAAGACTGTCTCGCGCGTACCTATCCATGCCAGGCGGGCATCGAACCCTTCCGCCGTGAGCAGCGCTTTCAGCAGGTTCGACATACCTTTGCAATCTCCGTATTTTTTACGTAAAACCTCGTGGGCGTTGTCGGGCTTGAATCCGGCCAGGCCGTCTTCGTAGGCCACGTAACGTATGTTATTCTGTACCCACGCGTACAACTCCGCAATTTTTTCCTTGTCCGAACCACAGGCGGCGGTAATGGCCAGGGCCTGTGCACCGACTATTTCCATGTCGTTCGAAGCCATGCCGGCTATATCCCTGTACCAGCGATATAGATCCTTGAAATCGTTGAAGTAGGTGGTCTGCACTCCTCCGACCATAGCCGTTTTAGGGACTATCATCAGATAGGGATGGGCGAGGCTGTAGCCTGGGGAGTTGTCCTCATGCACTACGGCAGGCTGGCTTTCAATGGTGTAAGAGTAGTTAGTGGTGTTGTTTCCCGGATCATTCCATACCTCTTTGCGGATATTCGGCCCCAGGTTTCTCTCAACTATATCCGCCTGCATCCAGGCGGGGATTGCGATTTTCACAACCCCGCTTCGCATGAACTGTGGCTTTGCCAGATGTATTTTCGGAAGTAGATGTATGTCGTTAAACCGTTTCCCGAAAATCACCTGTGCCGACTCTCCTTTCGTCCGTAGCGGCAAGGTAAAATAACAAACCTGCATGTCGCTGTAGAAGAACTCGTCGCTCCGGTACATTTCGTATTGCGGTTTGATGCTTTTCACCCCCTTGATGCCCACCCTGGTGATCCTGGAAAGATTGTCGTAAAACTCGGCAACGACGATCCTGCCCGGTTTGAGGCACAGGTAATCTGTTGTGGAACTCTCTTCAAGGACCACGTTTTTACCTGAGATCTTGAACGCAAACGTCTGTTCCCGGGATGTTATTATTATGTCGTCATCCGGCGTCTGTGCCGTACATACGACAGGCAGGCATGACGTTGCCGCCATGATGATGCAGGTGGTTAGTAGCCTGGGCGATAGCATGTCCTTGTATATAAAAGCATGTAAAGATATGCAATTATTCCGGATTCATACATAATTAATTATCCTTCTTTTTCAGACCGGTGGCACTGGGCCCGCTCGCGTAGCAAGTGTGGGTGGCGCTGTTATCGGCTGCAACCTGCGACAGACTCTCTGTGGATTTTGTTGGAAACTGTATAAATACACCGGTGGTTCCCGGGGATATATTTGCCTGTGCGGACGGCCTGGATATCTCCGGCTGTCAAAAACACTAATCCAATAATATTATTTATGAAAATCCATGAATTTTTCAGGGCATCGGTCGTGTTGCTCTGCATGTCCATTGTCGTATACGACGCCTCGGCCCAGGATGGCCGGAGCCAGTATCCGTCGTCGGACGCCTCGGCGTTGATACGAAGTATCAGCAGCTCGGTGAACCACTGTTCCGGGGCTGCAAATATCCTGGTCCCTTTGGGAACATTCTCCGATGGGGGTATTTCGGTCCCCGTATTGGTCGGCTACCAGACCTCGGGGATCAAAATCGCCGATAAATCCACCAGTGTCGGGCTCGGCTGGCGCCTGTCGGCCGGTGGCAAAATCACCCGCATCGTGAAAGGCAAACCCGATGAAACGGGCTATTGCAACAATTGGAACTTCGCCGACGAGAGGGCGCTGATGTTGCATATATTCAGCCAGGACCGTAAATATGAATATTTACGCGGGCTTGGTTTCAGTAAAGACGATGCCGAGGATCGTGTGCCTTTTGTAAAATATGTGCCTGTCGATACGGAGCCCGACCTGTTTTTCTTCGAGATACCCGGCAAATCGGGGATGTTCGTCATCGACCACGACGGCACTCCCCACACGGTCCCTTACCAGAATGTAAAGATCGCATGGATCGGCAAATCGTACTTTACCATCACCGATAGCGACGGCAGCCGCTATGTGTTCGGGAAGGACGATGCTTCGCGCGAGACGACCTCCGCAACCAGGTATGATGTTCATATCATGGGGTTGAACCTTTCGGATACCTACACCTCCACCTGGCATCTGAACAGCATCACGAATTACAAGGGCGAACAGGTGGTCTTCGACTACCAGACTCTCGGTGCCGAATATTGCGAATATTCGAATACCATGTACAAATTCAAGTACAATGCTTCCAATGGCGAAGAAGACGTTCATAATACGGCAACTTCCAAAACATCTGTAGGTATATGGCGTCCGAAAGTGGTGAGCGAAATCCGTGGTCCCCGATGGAAGATGATCTTCCATAAAACAGATAACCGGATCAGCCGTGTGGAGTCGTTGCATGCAGGCCAAAGCATGAGGAGCACCTGCCTTGACTACCGGTGCGAGAACGACCGGACGCTGCTTACGCGCATCTACAGCCAGGCAGGCGATCTGCAGCAGACTCTGTGCACATTCCAATACAACACTTCGGTCTATTTTCCCTCGGCCGACACTTTTGATTACGATTTCTGGGGCTATTATAACGGGAAAGGCAACCTGACGGACCGCCCGAAGATAAAGTTTGCAACCGATAGTATTCCCGGCGCCGACCGCTCCCCGTCGCTGGAGCATACGAAGGCCCACATACTCGAGGCCATAAAATATCCGTCGGGGGGCGAAACACGATATATCTATGAACTAAACAGCGCCCCCGCCTCTTATTTAAGCGCCTATTTCTCCTACTTCAACAATAAAGCGGGCGGCCTGAGGGTAAAGGAGATACGGCAGGCAGACGGGGCTGGTAATCAGAGCACAACGCGGTATGAGTACGGAGAAGACGGAGACGGCCTGTGTTTCACTCCCACCGACCATCTTTATGCCGGATACGTGGAACCGTTGGACAATAGCCTGTATGAGGTGTGTTTCCATTCGAAACCGCTTGTGGATATGGAATGTATGGGGGGCCCGGTCTTTTACCCGTCGGTGACGGAGATAGCGCCGAACGGCATGCGAACAACCTACACCTATACTTCGACAGGAGAGGTCAGAGATACTCCGTCAGTTGTATATTATACTCCGCATAATGCCATTCTATCTATGATCCAACCGGCGGAATCTCCAAATGACACCTACAGAAAGGAGCGGTTCGGATTTCCCGACAATTCGAGATTCTGGCGCCGCGGAAAGTTGCAGCACCTCACAAAATCGGGAAGGCATTACGAGGAGCTGCATAAATACAGCGATTTTTCCGGCACCAAAGCCGTCATCAAAGGATATGTTCCGCATTATAAAGATATACCGGAGACTGTTATAATAGACTCCCTATTGCTCTGCCAGTACGAATGGGTGTCGCAGCCTTACTTCCTTGAAAGTTCTATGACCCGCAGGGATGGTGGCATCGGAATCCCGTCGATGACCACCACGGTGAATTACCATTACAACACAGAATACATGGTGCCCGATTCGGTGGTTGCCATCGACGCTGCGGGAAACCGGATCAAAACCCAGATAAAATATTCGTTCGACGTGTCGACATCGGGATCGTATCCCGGCGGATCAGCAGGCAGCGCCGTTTCGCAAATGCGCTCGGATAATATGGTCGTGCCGCTCGAAAAAGCCACGTTCCGCAACGGCAAACTGGTCGGAGCCGAACTCACGGAACATAAATCTCTTCCAAGGGATATCTACAATATGCAATATGTCCCGGTACCTGCGAAACAGAAGGTGCTTGCCATGGATGGACCGGCCTCTACGGACCATCTCTATTGGTCGTCGGTGGACGTCAATGGCAACATGGTTTGTGATTCGCGCTATGAGACTGTGCAGGAATTCGACGGATATGACGAACGGTTCAATCTTACGGGCAGCCATTCGCGTAATGGCAACCGCAGGGAGGTAATCTACGGTTACGGCGGATCGCTGCCCATTGCCGAAATTGAATACCCCGATGTGAAAATAGTCGTCGACCCACAGCCCGGGGGTGACGATGGATTACCCTATGCGCGGTTCTACTCCGGCGGTGTGATACGCGACGTGCAACTCGAACCGGGGATTTCCGGATATATAACCGTCGATGTTTCACACATGGTCGTCCTGCCCGACGAATGGTTCGACGAAGAGATGTTCCAGTTCGTGACCGAGATCCGCAGCGGCAGAGATGTGGTCGCATCGCGCACCTTCGATCCCCGTTCGTGGTTGACCGGATGGCAGGTGCTATTGCCCGGGGCGGGAAATTACACCCTTTTCGTGTACAACAACAGCGGGATACATCCCGATGCCGATTTTTCCTCGTGGAGTCTTTCGGTTTCGATATTCTATAATTCGGGAGCGGTTCTTTCACCCGGCGATGGCCTGAAGGCGTTCCACACCAGTTTCGAGGAGACTGCCGACAGCCGTGCGATTACCTCGGAAAAGGCCCGTACGGGCGAAAAGGTGTGGCAGGGCAGCTACGATGCCGACCTGTCGGATCGTGCAGCCGGTGACTACGTCCTGTCGTGGTGGCAGAGTGCCGACGGCGGTGAGACCTGGGTGAAGGTCACGCACGACCTGATGACAGGCACTTCCGGCGACAGTTATTCGTGCGGTGGTCCCGGCCTGTGGATCGACGAGGTGAGGCTCGTGCCCAAGGGAGCCCGCATTAAAACTTATACATATAAGATCGGCGCGGGCAAGACCTCCGAAATGGATCATAACGGACGAACGGCCTACTGGGAATACGACGCTTTCGGCCGGATGCTGCGCACCCTGGACAACGACCACAATCCGGTCGAAAAATACGAGTACCACAATAATCAGTTTTAACCATGAAAAATATAAAAATAATCATACTGTTCGCCGTATTGTTCTGGGTCCATGCTTCGTTGCGATCCCAAACTCTCACGGTTCCCGCCGGGGGAGGCGAGTTCGAGCATTTTCTGGACCTTTCGGTGGAAAGTGAGGCCATAGAGTTAGATACTACCCAATACCTCACTTTTCACTGTCTTGAACGCCAATACAGCAGTCCAGGTCAATACCGGTATTACTTAAGCCGCTATTATTCCCATGAAACGCATATGATTGCTTTCGGTATGGACTTCGAACCCAATTATAGCGGGCAGATGCGTTCCGGGACGATAACATTTTACCTGGAAGAGGATTTGCAGGAAAATTACGTATCCACTCGCCGCCCCTTCCAGCGCACCGTGACTTATACCCAGCCTTCGCTGCCGCCGCGCCAACCGGACCGTATTACGCACACGGTCTATACCCGGGCCGATGGCGAAGGGCCGCATACCGCGACGACCTACTACGATGGTCTGGGACGTCCCGTGCAGTCGGTCAGGAGCGATGCCTCACCTTCGGCGGCGCTGCTGCGCGGCGACCATGTCAATTTCATAAAATATGACTGCATGGGCCGCCCCGACTCGGTGAGCCACCTGCCTTATGTCGCTACGAACGCCGCTGCGGATTTCGTCGCCGACCCGGTTTCGGCCCAGAGCGCCTACTACATGCAGAAATTCGCGGGACACGACGATAACCGCTATCCCTATGCCATTAAGCACTACGACAAATCTTACCTGGGCATGGTCGAGAAGGAGGGTGGAGTAGGGATATACAATAGCATAACGGCATATCCGACGTTCCACACCCACGGTCTCAATACACCGGACTACCCCGTGAAACGTTTTGAGATCGCCCCCGACGGCACTTCGCTGTTGTTTGCGGGCAATTACGACCCATCGCAGCTCACCGTCGGCGAGACGCGCAATGTCGAGTTCTGGGGCGACGAGGAGCAGGCCCACGGTGTGTCGCGCCGCAATCTGGAATACCGCGATGCCGGGGGACGTCTTGTAGCCCGCGAGAGCCGTCCCGCGTCTGGCGACCGCCGTTTCACCTACTATGTCTACGACGACATGGGGCGCCAGCGCTACGTCGTCCCTCCGGCGCAGGACTCGCTGCTCACCGTGCCCGGCACCTACGACCTGGCGTCGCTTGGCCGCTACTGCTACTATACCGAATACGACAAGTGGGGCCGCGCCGTGCGGCAGTGGGTGCCGGGGGCCGAACCCGTCTTCCGGGTTTACGACGCCCGCGGGCGTTTGGCCATGATCCAGACCGGGAATCAGCGCCACACCGGCCTGTGGACCTTCACGAAATACGACTTCTACGACCGCCCCATAATGACCGGCATCCACGCCGGAGGCAGCTACGAGGATCATTACCGGGCGCTGAACGAAAATTTAGGGCACGACGGATGGCAACTCGCCATATTGGGAGAGAACCGCGGCGGCGACCTCCACGGCTACACCGACCAGAGCTACCCCTCGGTCACCGACCCCGGCCAGGTGCTCAGCGTTACTTACTATGACGATTACTCGTGGCAGACGGGCGACGAATACGGCTTCCGGACTTCGGAGGGCCTCGGCTCTGCGCCTTCTTCCGATGTTTCGGGTCTTTTGACCGGTACACTGACGCGTGTTCTGGGTGCCGGCGAGGCGCAATGGCTTGTTTCGGCGGTCTATTACGACGCCGATTACCGTACGATCCAGACCGTCGGCGGCCTCTACCCTTCGGGGCTTGAGGTGGTGTCGAACGCCCACGATTTCGCGGGGCGCGTCACCCGCTCGCGTGTCAGCCAGAGCGTTGAGGGCGTTACCCACGGCTACGACAAGTGGTTCGGCTACGACGCCCAGGGCTACGCCACATGGGTCGACCAGCAGCTTTTCGGCGACGAAGTCAACGGCCGCGTCCGCGTTGCGGAGTGGGGCTACGACGAGCTGGGGCGCGTTATGTCGAAGAAGATCCACAACTCTCTGGAGACCACTGCCTACGGCTACGATATCCAG
>JAVBMJ010000063.1:0-27174 GCA_031552535.1 Rikenellaceae bacterium | reverse complement strand
TGTAGGGCAGGTTGCCTCTCTAAATAATCCAATTCGAATCATAAAAACAATTTCAAATCCGTTTACTCAAAAATGGCGTGCAATTCACTGTATATTAATATATTACCTGAGAATCCCCGAGTTTTTAGTGGACACTAATGATGGAAAATAACTCATAACTATTTTCCGATAGGGAATTTAGACAGACTCTTAGGCAATTCTTACACTTAGAATGCTGATGATTATTCTGACGCCCATTTAGGTAATATCAAGATGCGCCCCGGCATGGCTTTCGAACAAGTTCGACGCTCTGCCAGTGGATTTCACTATATTCCCACGGGAGATTCAGACAGACTCCCATATGGTATGTACGCCCTAATAAAACAGTCCCTTGCCGTTGAAGATGGCGAAGCCGAAATTGAAGGTTATAAACCAGTTGTTGTTGTCGACGTCGTATTTCGATAGCGACAGGCTCACCGGACCAACCAACGTTTGATAGACTATCGTGGAATCGAAAATATAGCGCAGCCGTTGCTTTATACCTTCATGCACCCCGGCGTAATTCGACGGCAGATAGGCAAAGGCGCTGTTACGCCAGTAAATGCGCGGCGTGAACTCTATGGTGGGCATCAACCCCAAGCCAACGAACGACTTGTTGCGGAACTCCTTGAGGTATACTATCTTGCTATGCTGGGTGGGAGTGAACGCCGGTGACGAAATATTGGTGGCATATTCATTAGCGAAATCAGGGTGGTTGGTCAGCACCGCCTCGGCCATATACCCCAGCGACAACCATTCGCTGCGTGTCACAGGCAGGTAGTGCTCCCACAGGTAACGCGCTCCGAACCACTCCCTGTGGGCAGATACGGCTCCTTCGCCCAACTTGCGGCCGGAAGTTCCCGGCAAAAACCGTTCGCCTCCGCCGACATATATCGCCGAAATGGACTGGATAATGCCACGGGTGGGATACAACTGGTAGTTTATGCTTTTACGATACGCCTCAGCCTTAATCCCCGCAAATTTGAACTTCGTGATATCCATCGTGTCGGCATCGGCATAAGTCTGGGTCTGATAATAGCGATAGCGGTCGCTACCCAGATTGGCCGTGACGTGAAATACCGAGTGGCGCCCGAGCGGAAACCCGAACGCAGCATTGAAATAGAAATCCTGGTATTTGGAATAAGTCAGGTCGGTTATCTTCGAAATGATACCGTAATTGCTGCGGAAATAGTTGTAGAAATTGTAAACCAACCCCCACTGGTAATAAAAAGGTGAACGTATGAAAAAGTCGGTCCTGACCCCAGCCCATGCCGAAGTGTAAAACGGACTGAAACAGCCTTCCAGGCTATAGCTGTGGGCGCTATATCCCAACCGCCTGTATTCAAGGCCTATATACGCCTGATTCAGGGCTGTGGACGATATATTGCCTCCGATCATCAGCTTGAGGCTCGGCTTGGTTTCCATGCGCATCGTCATATCGAACATCCCCGTGGACGGATTCCACACCACCTCCGGGAAACCACTCGTGAAATCACCCTCAGACAATAATTTGAAATATTCCGACCTGAAGCGGTCGAAATCGTAACTGTCGCTGCCGTGCTCTTTCAACTTCAACAAACTCCGCACGTACGACGTCTGGGCCCGGTCCAACCCCTCTATATCGAATTTTTCGAATACAAGGGCAGGCAACCTGTCGTCGAACGCCTTGCGCCTGGCCGCCAGCGTCACCGAGTCGACACGTGCGGGAACGCGTCTGCGTATCGAGTCGATCATCGCCATCGTATCGTCGTAACCCATGCGGATTACAAAGTCGCTCTTCGAAAAATCAAGCATCGTAATATCGCTGAAAACACGGCTTATCAATATACCCTTGCCGGCGGGCAGGTTGTAATCCGTATGCATCATAGTCAGAGCGAAGAGCTGATCCATCATATTGCTCTGGTCGGGAAGCGAACGCTCGTCGACACACTTGCTGCCGATAATGACATCGGCGCTGAAATCACTCTCCATAACCTGCCATGGGAAGTTATTGTACAACCCCCCGTCGTAAAGTATCGTGCTATCGTTGGATATAGGTTTGAAAACAAGTGGTATAGTCATAGATGTACGTACGGCACGCCCCACATCGCCACTGCGGAACACTACCTCACGCCGTTTGACAGCATCGGTGGCCACACACCGGAAAGGAACGAACAACTTGTCGAAATCACCCCCGCAGGCGACCGTAGCTCCCGAAAACAACTCTATGGAGGCCATGTCGATCTGGCTCGACGGAACCAGGTTCTGAGGCAGCATACCCCCCGGCTTGCCATTACCTCGCTGCCCGGGATCAAGACGCAACGTCAAAACCGACGACGAACGCGGAGTCATCTCCTTGAAATAATAACGGTACCGGTCCTCGATCTTGCCAGATAACCAATAATTCACCTTGTCCGAAGTCAACAACTCTTCGATCCGTGCCGGAGTATAACCAGCCGCGTACAATCCCCCGATAATAGCCCCCATCGAAGTGCCCGATACATAGTCGATAGGAATACCGTTCTCCTCCAAAGCCTTGATAACCCCGATATGATACAACCCCTTGGCACCACCCCCACTCAATACCAAACCAACCTTCTGGGCACGGGCAACCGGCAAAAGGAATAAAAACAATACCAATATGACCGCTTTAATCCTCACTGATCAAAAATTTCTTAATTTTGCAACTTGAATAATTATATCGTTCTTTTTCTCCATACAGGCTCCAACTGCGACTTTCTTTCGAGAAAGTCGCCCAAAGAACTTTAATTCCTACTTTGCTGCGACCTTATAGATGTCATGTTATAGGCAGGAAGCCACTATGATTTCGTTGATTTTTAATGGCTTCTTGCCTATAACATGACATCTGCAAAATCAGAGTAAAGTATGGATTGAAGGTTTTTGCGCCGCTTTTTCCTCAAAAAAGCGGCAGTTCGAGGCCGCACATAGAAAAAGAACAATATGATTATATTAGGAAGCAAAATTAGGGATAACGCGAAATATAATCAACAGATGATAGATAAAATTAACGAATTATTAGCGCGAGTCGAGGATTTCCGGCCGAAGGTTGCGGCCGAGGTCGAGGATTTCAGGGTAAAGATTTTAGGTCGGAAGGGTGAGTTGAATGCTCTTTTGGAGGAATTTAAGGGTGTTTCGCCTGAGTTGAAGCGCGAACTGGGTCAGAAGATCAACCTTTTGAAAACGTTTGCTACGGAGCGTATCGCCCAGTTGAAGGATATTGTTGGGGAGTCTTCCGGGGATCCGGGGGGTGGTGTTTTGGATATGACCCGTCCGGGAAGTGCCGATGGTTTGGGTGGCCGCCATCCTTTGTCGGCGGTGCGTGGCGAGATTGTGGACATTTTTTCACGTTTGGGCTATACGGTTGCCGACGGGCCGGAGATAGAGGATGACTGGCATGTTTTTTCGGCGTTGAATTTTCCGGCGGAGCATCCGGCACGCGATATGCAGGACACATTTTTTATAGAGAAAAATCCCGATATACTGTTGCGGACCCACACCAGTTCGATCCAGGTGCGTACGATGCAGAGTCACAAGCCGCCGATCCGGGTCATATGTCCGGGGCGGGTATTCCGCAACGAAGCGGTTTCGGCGCGGGCGCACTGTATTTTCCATCAGATCGAGGGGCTTTATATCGACCGCGGCGTGAGTTTTGCGGATCTGAAGCAGTCGGTGCTCTATTTCGCCCGTGAACTTTTCGGAGAGAAGAGTGTGATAAGGATGCGTCCGTCGTATTTTCCATTCACCGAACCTTCGGCCGAGGTCGACGTGTCGTGTAACCTGTGCGGCGGCAAGGGGTGCAACGTATGCAAGGGCACGGGTTGGCTGGAGATCATGGGTTGCGGAATGGTCGATCCCAATGTGTTGGAAAATTGCGGGATAGACTCGCGTGAATATAGCGGTTTCGCCTTCGGCATGGGTGTGGAGCGTATTGCGATGCTCAAGTTCGGGGTACGTGATCTGCGGCTTTATTTTGAGAATGACGTGCGCTTCCTCGGGCAGTTCGAGTCGGTTTTATGATATGATAAAGTTTAAAGGGATATACTTTACCGCTATTGCGGCGGTGATAGGCGTGGTGATTGCGGCAGGATGCGGTTCCACCGCCCCGCACCGTTTTGCGTTGGTTGACAAGGAGGCGGAAAAATTTTATCCCGGGGAGCTGAAGCCGACGTTCTATTACACCGAGGGAGTGAAGTCTATGAGCGTCTATGGCGACGACACGGTCGCGGAGTACTTCTTCGACAGGGCCATCGCTCTCGATTCTACGCACTCGCCATCGTACTACGAATTGGGAAATATCGCCTACTACAGGAAAGATCCTGCCAGGGCGCTGGCGTTGAGCGGCAGGGCGTGGTCGTTGGACAGCACAAACGTGTGGTATCTGGCGCAAAAGGGGCAGTTCTCGCTCGCTACGGGCGATTATGCGGGGGCCCAGAAGATATACGAGAAACTGGTGAAAGATGTACCGCACAACCCGGAAAACTACCAGAGGCTGGCCGCGCTGTACCTCTATAACAAGTTGCCTTTCTCGGCGATATCGGTGCTCGACTCGGCGGAGTACAAGTTGGGCAGGATAGAGGAGCTGTCGGCGTTCAAGCGTCAGGTGTTGATCGAGGTGAACCTCATCGACAGGGCTATCGACGAGACGCGTCAGATGATCGACGAATACCCATACATGGATGAAAATTACCTTATCCTCGGGCAGTTGTATGATGCTACGGGTAAGGATTCGGCTGCGCTGGCCAACTACGGCAGGGCTTTGAAAATGAATCCGGAAAACGCAGCCACTATAGACGCTATGGCCGGTTTTTATAAGAAACGCGGCAATATGACGGGCTACCTTTCGACGTTGAGGCTGATGTTCGAATTGCCTGGCGTCCCTCTGGAGGAGAAGATACGCACATTCGGATCGTTGACCGATAACAGGGAGTTCTACGGAGCCAATTACTCCCAGATCAATGCACTTGCACAAACTCTGATGACGAAATACCCGTCGGACTACGAAGTGGTGAAACTCTATGCCGGGCACCTGATAGCATCGGGTAAGATCGACGACGCGCTGGCGATATACAAAGTGCACCTTCGCGACAGTACGTTGCACAGCAGTCCCGTAGTCCCGGAAGGCATTGCGGAAGGGGCGGAAAATGGTTCGGCAGACGGCAGGAAAACCGCCGGAGCAGGGAAGGAAGTTGCGGATGCCAGGCTCGACCTCTATAACAATATAATAGACATAGAGTCGTACCTGGAGCGGCCCGACTCCGTGGAGAAATATATGGACGAGGCGATACGCGATTTCCCGCGTAACCCGGAACTTTACCTGCGCAGCGGGTTCTCGCAGAGTTTCAGGAAACATTACACCAAAGCGTTGGATAATTACGAGACAGCGTTGAAATATGCCCGTAGCGATTCGATGCGGAGCGTGATCCTGGGTATCATAGGCGACACCTACCACGAAACTGGTGATGCGCGCAGGTGTTTCCATTACTATGACCGGGCGTTGAAAGCCGACCGCGACAACGCCACTGTGCTCAACAACTACAGCTATTACCTCAGTGTTTCGGGAGTGCGGCTCGAAAAGGCGCTCGACATGGCGTCGAGGGCCACACAGCTTTCGCCCGGGAACCCCACCTTTATCGATACCTATGCCTGGACGCTGTATAAACTCGAACGCTATGCCGAGGCCAAGAAAGCGATGCAGCAGGCCATAGCCCTCGACCGCTCGGAAAGCACCGAACTACTGGTGCACTACGGCGACATACTTTACGAACTGAAAGAGTATTTCATGGCGTCGGTGTATTGGAAAAAAGCACAGGATAAGGGGTATGACGCCGCGGAGATAGAACGCAGGTTAAAATCGCTGGAGGGTAAAAAATGACGGTCCGCAAAGTAGTAATATTATTACCGCTATTTCTGGCTATATCGTTTACGGGTGCGCGGAGCCAGAGTCTAGAATCGTTGCGCGCCGAAGCCGAAAGGGCCCGGGAGGATATAGCACGCAACACAGCCATATTGGAGGGGGTAAAGAAAGACCAGAAAACCACGCAGACACGGCTCAAACTGACCCGGTCGAATATCGAGAGCCGGCGTGCCATCATTTCGTCGCTCGACAGGCAGATGTCGATAATATCGGAAGACATGCGCCACAAGCAAGGGGATGTAGATAGCCTCAATACACAGTATAACAAGGTGGTTGAGGAATACTCCCATATGGTGCGGGCGGCTTACAAGAATTATAAGCTCAATAATTTCCTGTTATTCCTTTTCGCATCCGAAGATTTCGATGACGCCACACGCCGCATCGCTTTCATGCAGCGTTACAACCGTTCGCGCGAATTGAAAGCCGCAGAGATCGCGTCGCTCTCGAAGAAGATAGGCCGCCAGATCACCACCCTCGACAGCCAGCGTGCGGAGATGGAGAAGACAAGATCGGCCCGTAGCACCGAACTGGTGTCGTTGAGCCGCGACGAAGCGCTTTACAACGAGACTTCTGCCAAGTTGAGTTCGCAGGAGAAAACCCTTGCCAAAGATATACGCGAAAAGCGCCAGCAACTCGAAAGGGCGCAACGCAAGATAGAGCAGATGATTGCCGAAGAAGCCAAACGCAGCCGCACCAAACAACGTACAGCGGCAGAGGAGCGCGAAATAACGGCACTCAGCGGACGTTTCGACCAGAATCGCGGCAAGTTACCGCGTCCGGTCAGAGGCGGGGTGATCGTCGACCATTTCGGGATACACGAGCACCCGATGAACAAGACACTCAAGGTCAACAATACGGGGGTCAATTTTGCGGCTCCGGCGGGTGCCGAGGCCCGTTCGGTTTTCGACGGCGAGGTGGCGAGCGTATTTTTCGTGCAGGGGCTCAACAACTGTGTCATGCTGCGTCACGGTATATACTTCACGGTTTATGCCAACCTCTCTTCGGTAACGGTTAAAAAAGGCGACAAGGTGACGCTTAACCAGTCACTTGGAAAACTATCTCCGCGTGACGGCGAAGACGATTATATGCTCCATTTCGAAATATGGAAAGAGGGAACGAGAGTCGACCCCGAGTTGTGGCTGAGCCGCTAACATGCATGCCGGTGGCCGGGGTGGAGAAATAGAGGCGGCGATAAGCGGGTGTGGAGAGGAAAGGCGTAAAAAGTAGGCTGAGCGGCTGTTGATGGTGATATTGAATTGTAATATATATGGCTATTACATTCCATACCCAGGAGTGTGGTTACAAACTGAAGGACAGGCGCCGTATTGCGGCGCTTATGCGCCGTTGTGCAGAGAGTGAAGGCTACAGGACGGGCGATGTTGCGGTGGTGTTCTGCTGCGACGAATACATGCTGGAGTTGAATAACCGCTATCTGGGGCACAACTACCACACCGATATCATCACTTTCGATTATGGCGGGGCGGCCGGCGATGAACCCGGAGCGTGGCCGACGGCAAGTGGCGACCTCTTCATCGGAGTGGACACAGTGGCCGACAATGCGGTTGTGGGAGGTGTTGCGGCGGAGGAGGAGATGCGCAGGGTGATCATTCACGGGATGTTACACCTATGCGGCTATGGCGACAAGAGCGACGGCGAAGCTAAAGTCATGCGGGCTAAAGAAGATTTCTATCTCGCCCTGTTTCCGGAGGTGTAGCCGGGAGCGGAAGGAGAAACGACAGGGATTCATCAAAAATATAACTACGGGACGATGCATTGGTTGGCGATGTTTTTTGCGAGGCGTTACCTCTTTTCCAAGAGGTCCCGGTCGGTGATCAATATAATCTCGTGGGTGAGTGTTGTTGCGGTGGGAGTGCCGGTGGCGGCGATGATAGTGCTGCTGTCGGTATTCAACGGACTGGAAGGACTGGTCAGGGGGATGTACAACGCATTCGACCCCGATGTGGTTGTTTCGGCCACAGAGGGCAAGACATTCGATGTGGCGACGGTCGACACGGCAGCCCTGTGGCGTACGGGGCTGGTGGCCGGGATGAGTTTCGTTCTGGAAGACGAGGCGCTGCTGGAGTACAGGGGCAGGCAATATATCGCAAAAGTGCGCGGGGTCGACTCGTCGTACCGGGCGGTGGTCCCTATCGAAGGAATGGTGACCGCAGGGGGTTATTCGCTCCGTTTCGGCGACCTGGAACAGGCGCTGCTGGGACGGGGACTATCGTACTATCTCGGTGTGAGCCTCTCGCTCTACGACCGCATCGCGGTCTATGCCCCGCGTAATAATACATTTTCGTCACTGCTGCCCATGGAGAGTTTCAGGCGCGAACAGGTCTTCCCCACGGGGGAGTTCACGTTGGCCGAGGAGACCGATTCGAAATATATGATCACGCGGATTGAATTCACCCGGAAACTGTTCTCGGCAGAAGGTATGGCTTCGGCGTTGTTCATTTCGCTCGACGACCCTGCGGCGGCGGACAAGGCTCGCACGGAATTATCGCGGCGGTTGGGTGACGGGTTCAAGGTTCTGACAAGGGCGGAACTGCGCCCGTCGCTCTACCGCATTATGAAATATGAAAAATGGGGGGTGTTCTTCATCGCACTGCTGGTAATGGTTATAGCCGCATTTTCTATCGTCGGGTCGTTGGCGATGCTGATCATCGACAAACGCGACGATATTGCTACGATATCGACTCTGGGGGGCAGGACAAGGTTCATCCGCGGGATGTTCTCCGTGGAGGGAATGATGATCTCTTCGCTGGGGGCCGTGGGCGGACTAGTGGTGGGACTGCTGTTTTGTTTCGGACAGCAGACTTTCGGCTGGATCAGTATCCCTGCCGAGACGTTTCTGGTCGACAGCTACCCGGTGGTGGTCGAACTGCGCGACGTGTTGCTGGTGGTGGCATCGTTCACAGCGGTCAACTACCTTATAGTCCGCCTTACCGTTACCAGGATGATACGTAATAAGGATATGATGTCATGAAACCGGTTGCTATGAAGATACACTGCATAATATTTTTGCTTTTTTTAGCTGTTCTGGCCGGCTGCGACCGCCCGAAGAAGATCGACGAGAAGGATCTCGAACTCATATTCAGGGATATATACCTCACCAACGCCTTCGCCAACATGAAGGCGATCCCGACCGACAGCATCGACATCTATTCGCCCGTCTTCGAGAAGTATGGCTACCAGCCGCGTGATCTTACTTACACGATCAACGACTACGCCAAACGCAAGAGTTCGCGCCTGGCCGATATTGTCGAAGCCGCCATCAAACAACTGGAGACAGAGGGACGCGTCTACGAGCGGCGCGTGGCGATCCTCGATACGGTGGAGTTGCTGGCCCGCGAGAAGTTCAGGCAGGTGGTATATTTCGATACGCTTATCGAGGCCGACCGTTTCGCCGATACGGCTAAACTGCGCCTTTCGTTCCCGGCAAAAGAGGGATCGTACAAAATCAGCTACGGTTATAAGATCGACACCACCGATAAAAACCGCAACCATCCGTCGGCGATCCTTGTAGAAGAGGGGAATAAGCGTTTCACATACACGACGACAAACTGGATGTACGGCAACGACCATCAACATTACGAAGTGAAATTCGATACCAAGGCTACCTCGAAAACCCTGAAACTCAACTTTGGAGGCTTCACCAAAACGTCGACCAGGCCGGGTCTGCGGATCGACTCGCTCGAAATAATCTATTACCTGCCCGTAAAAACAGCGCTCGACTCCATCGACCGCCTGATTATGGACTATAAACTCCTCGTAGATGGCAAAGAGTTCGGCCGGTTGCCGCAGGATAGCAGCGCACGGCGTGTTCACCCCCCGCGGATTGATCCGGCAAGGGGTGGTGACCGTTGATCCCGAGGGGTGGATATTATCGGTGGACGAGGTGGCGAAGGCTGAGATGGTCAATTCGCTGCCCGGCACGGAATTCTATTCGGGGATATTGATCCCCGGCATGGTCAATGCGCATTGCCATCTGGAACTCAGCTATATGCGTAATAAGATAGCTCCCTGCGAAGGATTCGCAGCCTTCGCCGCGTCGATGGGCAGGGTGCGTCGCGAGGCCACCGGAGAGGAGCGCACGGCTGCGGCACCCTACTGGGATGCCAGGATGTGGCACGACGGGGTATCGGCCGTCGGCGACATATGCAACGGCGACTCCACATTTGAGATCAAAAGCCGTAGCCGGATACGCTACCACAATTTTATCGAACTTTTCGGCCTTGCTGCGACATCGGCCGGCGCAGCCCTGAAGATATGCGCCGAAGCCCGCGGGGCAGGTCTTGCCGCCACGGTAACCCCCCACTCCATATACTCGCTTAACGAGGTGCCGTTCGCCGAAGCCCTGGGCGAGGCGGACAACAGCCCCGTGTCGATACATTTTATGGAGAGCGAAGCCGAGAGCGAACTCTACTGTGGCGAGGGAGCATTGCGGGAGTGGTACACTTCACAGGGATGGCATACTGACTTTCTGCACCACCGCTCCCCGGTACAGAGGATAATCACCTCGGTGCCGCCCGGCAAAGATGTTCTTCTCATACACAACACATTTGTCGGCAGAAGTGATGTGGAAGCGCTTTGCCGACATTTCGGGCCGCGGCTGACGATGGTGCTCTGCCCCTCGTCGAACCTGTATATATCGTCGAGCCTTCCCCCGGCCGCAATGCTGCGCGACAGCGGCGTGAATATAGCTATAGGCACCGACAGCCTCGCCTCGAACACCACCCTGTCGATGGTCCACGAGATGATAATCCTGCAACAGCATTGCGGCATAGCCCTCGACGACCTGCTACGGTGGGCCACTGCAAACGGAGCCCGGGCCCTGGGAATCGGCGACACCCACGGCTCGATAGAACCCGGCCGCCGCCCCGGAATAGTCCTGCTCGAAGGAATCGACCATTACAACTTCGCCCTGACCCCGCTCTCCCGAACCCGTAACATACTATACTCACAGCTTTAAACGCGACTTTTTTCAAAAAAGTCGCCTAAGAAATGGCAGTTCGAAGTGCGCGTATAGGATTGTTGAGGTTTCAGTGGGGACGGGTTGTGAAAAAGTTGTATCTTTGGGGAATAAATATTTGTGATGGAAAATTTTGTGGTATCGGCCCGCAAGTACCGTCCCGTGACGTTTACATCGGTTGTGGGTCAGGGTCATATAACGTCGACGTTGAAGAATGCCATTTCACGGCGGCAATTGGCACATGCCTATCTTTTCTGCGGTCCGCGGGGGGTGGGTAAGACGACGTGTGCCCGGATATTTGCAAAGGCTATCAACTGCCTGTCTCCGGTGGACTCCGAAGGATGCGGCGTTTGCGAGTCGTGTGTCAGTTTCAACGAAGGGCGCTCATTTTCGATACACGAACTGGATGCCGCGTCGAATAACTCTGTCGACGACATACGCTCGCTCACCGAGCAGGTGAGGGTACCGCCGCAGATAGGCCGCTACAGCGTTTATATCATCGACGAGGTGCACATGCTGTCGCAGGCGGCCTTCAACGCATTCCTCAAGACACTGGAAGAACCGCCCGCGCACGCCATATTTATCCTGGCCACAACCGAAAAGCATAAGATAATCCCCACGATACTTTCGCGATGTCAGATATTCGACTTCAACCGTATCAGGGTCGAGGATACGGTCTCCTACCTGCGCTATATCGCTGGCGAGGAGGGCGTCGAGCCGGACGACGAGTCGCTGCACCTGATCGCACTGAAGGCCGACGGAGGGATGCGCGACGCGTTGTCGATGTTCGACAAGGCGGTTTCGTTCTGCGGCAACACGTTGCGGGTCGGGGAGGTGGCACGGACGTTGAACGTACTCGACTATGACACCTACTTCGGTGCAACGACATTGATCCTCGACGGCGACTATGCCGCGCTGCTGAGACTTTTCGATACGGTGCTGGGGCGCGGGTTTTCAGGGCAGCTCTTCATGGCGGGCCTTGCGGGGCACCTGCGCGACCTGTTGATGTGCAAGAACTCCGACACGCTGGCCCTGCTGGAAATTTCCGGGTCGATCCTCGAACGCTATAAGGTGCAGGCAGCGTTGTGCGAGGCGGGATTCCTGTTCGAGGCGATAGCTTTGCTGACGTCGGTCGACGGGACGTTGCGCACCTCGTCGAGCCAACGGCTGGCCGTGGAACTGGCGTTGATGCGGTTGTGCAGCCCTGCTCAAAAAAAAAACTCTGACGGGAACCTGACCTCGCAACAAGGTATCTTTTCTGCCGACAGACCCGGACTGCCGGTAGTCGGCAAGGAGCATGCTGCCCCCCCGCAGGCAGACCCGGATGCAACTCTGGTGACTGCGCCGGGTGCCGGGTTGGCAAACCCGGTTACGGCACATACGGCTGCACCGGCACCTGCTGCGGCAGTCCCCGGAAAACCCTCGGAGGGAACGGCGGAAGCGGAGGAGGAAAAGATCGAAAAAGAGGCGATGGAGATCCTGGCCGCCGAAGGGGGAATCGGGGCAGGCACCAAAGGCAACGTGGCGGAAATTACGGGGCAGACTACAAGGCCGGCGGAAAACGGGACCCGGCGCGAGGAGTCGGATCGTGTCGCCGGTACGGCGTCCACCGGCGGCAACATAACGCCTGTAGTGTCGATATCGGGCAGTTCCATTGCGTCGATCATGAAATCGGCAAGGGCCTCGGCCCAGGCGATTTCCGACACCACGGGCGAAGAGGTGCCGGATATGGCTGGCGACACCGATCCCGACAGCGAAGCCAAGATCAAAGAACATATGGCATTGTTCCTTGCCAAGTTGCAACAGGACCGTCCGCGCATAGCCATGGCTATGCGCGAAATGACGGTATCGGGGAGCTGTGTTTCGGTGGCGGTCCCGAACCGCGAGCTGCAGGAGGATATCGAACGCAGCCGCACCGAATTACTGATGCTGCTGGCCGCTACGGCGTCGGTCGACGGGCGGTTGGAACTCAGGGTGACGCTCAACGAAAAACCACAGGGGCTCAAACCCATAAAACCCGAGGATAAATACAACTACCTTATGGAGAAAAACCCGCTGCTGTCCGAACTGAAACGCGAACTCGACCTGGATATGGATTAGGATGCCAATTAGGGCGTGTTAGCATAAAGCCGCACGTTCGTTTTCCTGTCGGTTTTGTGTTCTACCGCATGAAATTTTATCACCAATGGAACCCCATTGCCTCAAAAATTTTACTTATATAACACAAAACCGCCTTACAGAACCCAAACATCCGGTTTTATGCTAACACGCCCTAATCTGAACTCGAAGTATCACAGGTACGCGGATGTGTCGATACATGAAGTAACATTATAATACAAAGTACACCCGTTGTGCATTTAGATAATGATTGCGATATTGTTGTTATTTAGCTACTTGCATACTTCCGGTCTGCCGCCGGCGGACTGCCGGCCTTGACCAGAGGCCAAGGCCGAACGTGGGGATAAACAGCATTTTATTCATAAGTATAAATGCACAACGGGTTACAAGTATATTCCCCGGCATGCCGGGAATGTGATTACGAAAACTGTCGATATGAAGGCTAAAATTATAACCATAGGCGACGAGCTGCTCATAGGCCAGGTCGTCAACACCAATGCCGCGTGGATCGCTTCGAGGCTGGGCGACGCAGGAGTTGAAGTGACGGAGGTGCTGACCGTCGGCGACGACGCGGAACGGATCGCAGGGGCTGTGACAAAAGCGATGGAAGAGGTGGAGGCGACTGTCGTCACCGGCGGCCTGGGGCCCACGTGCGACGACATCACCAAAAAGGTGCTGGCAGGAATTTTCGGCATGGAACTGCGCCTGCACGAACCCACATACCGGCATCTGGAGCGGATGCTCGCCGAAAGGGGTATCGAATTCAACGAGCTCAACCGCAGCCAGGCATTGTTGCCCGACGGCTGCACGGTGTTGCCCAATGCTAACGGCACGGCGCCGGGGATGTGGTTTGAGCAGCAGGGACGGGTTGTGGTTTCGCTTCCGGGCGTCCCCTTCGAGATGCAGGGTATTATGGATGGCGAAGTGCTGCCCAGGTTCATGGCCCGCTGGCCGGAGGGGTGCATAGTCCATCGCACGGCCGTACTCTACGGCATCCCGGAGTCGGAACTCGCGGCACGTATCGAGGAGTGGGAGACCTCGCTTCCCCCGTTCCTGCATCTGGCTTACCTGCCTTCGCCATCGCAGATGCGGCTGAGGCTGTCGTCATACGATACGGACGGGGCAGTGGCCCGGGGCGAGATCGACAGCCGTTTCGCCCAACTCGAAAAGATCGTCCCGCGACACTTTATAGGCTATGGAGAGACCACGGTGCAGGAGTGTGTGGCGTCGATGCTCCGCGAAAGGGGAGCGACGCTTTCGATTGCCGAATCGTGCACCGGAGGCTACCTGGCGTCGCTGTTCACGGCAATGGCAGGCGCATCGGATTATTTCTGCGGCGCGGTAGTGTCATACAGCAACCAGATGAAAATAAATATGTTGAACGTGGATCCTGAAATAATAGCCTCGGATGGCGCCGTGAGCCGCCGCTGTGCCGAGGCTATGGCGCTGGGCGTTAAAAAACTGACCGGATCGGACTACGCCCTCGCCACGACCGGTATCGCAGGGCCGTCGGGCGGCAGCGACGAAAAGCCCGTGGGAACGGTGTGGATAGCGGTGGCGACACCTTCGGGGATCAGGGCCACGAAAAAAGCGTTCGGGCGCCTGCGCAGGCAAAATATCGAGCGGGCTGCCATGAGTGCCGTCGACATGCTGCGGCTGGCGCTGCTCGACAACCATACTCCCGACACACCTGCCGCGGCAACGCCCGGTGGGGAATGCACACCAGACAACCACCCATAAGCAGATCATATGGCCTCCAAACAGATCATCGACCACGAAACATGGGAACGCCGGGACATTCTCTCGTATTTCTCAGATTTTTTGAATACTTTTTACTCCGTCACCGTAGAGGTGGAGATCGGCACAACGCTCGAATCGGCCAGGGAGAAGGGGGATTCCTTCTTCCTGCGCTACCTATACGCACTTCTGCGTTCGGCCAATGAGATCAAAGAGTTGCGTTACCGGGTTGTTATGCCCGGGGAAGAGACACTCCTTTACGACAGGGTGGATGTTCTGACCCCGGTGAAAATGAGGAATAAAGATATGTTCTATACTGTGCGGATACCTTACATCGAGGATTTCGACGAGTTCCACACCCGGGCGCGGGCAATAATAGACGCCATACCCGACGACGGCGACCCGTATGGAGCTGAACGCGACATGGAAGATCACGACGTGATCCTTGTGAGTGCCATTCCCGGCATAAGCCTCATGGGGTTCGGGTTCACACAGCGACATCGCCGTGGATGTGACTTCCCGCTCATCTCGGTAGGAAAAACCGCCACGCGCGACGGCAGACAGGTCATGCCCGTAGCCATAGGAGTCGACCACTGCTTCGTCGACGGGGCGCACCTGTCCGAGTTCTTCCGCCGTACGGAACTATACCTGCAAAACAGAGGGAAGTAGGGAAAGCCGGAGAGTCCGGATGGAGAGGGGCACGCGCATGCCCGCTCCTACGAAGCGCATATGGCAGTTCGTTACCGTCCCGCACCCCACTCATACCCTTGCACATCGACCCCCGACAAGGCCGCAACGCGCTCGACGACAGTCATGCACAGTTCCTCTATCGAGCCGGGAAAGGAGTAGAACGACGGCGATGCCGGAGCTATGATAGCCCCGCTCCCGGCAAGAGTGGCGAGGTTTTGCAAGTGGATGGCCGAAAACGGGGTTTCACGCGGAACCACCACCAGGCGGCGGCGCTCCTTGAGCATCACGTCGGCAGAACGGCCTATAAGGTCTGACGACACACCGGCGGCAATACGCCCTATGCAACCCATCGAGCATGGGATCACCACCATAGCGTCGTAGCGGGCCGACCCGGAAGCTGGGGGGGCGAAAAAATCGTCGTTGTCGTACCGAACGATGCGCATTCCACCGGCAGCGGCAGCATGCGGAAGCTCCACTTTTTCGTACTCTCCCACCTTAACCCCCATACGGCTCACTATAAGCGCTATTTCGGCGACCTGACCCGAACGGGCAAGGAGTTGCAACAGAAGCCGGGCATAGATGTGGCCGCTGGCACCGGTTACGGCAACTATTATTTTTTTACCAGCATCATTCATAAGCCCAAATTATTACAGATCTATCACCTCGCAGCGCAGGCCCATCTTTTCGATAAAGTCCAGCACGCGCGGCAGGGCGTACCGCATGTTGCGGAACGACTTGGCCGAATCGTGGAACACAACGATAGACCCCGGCTCCAGATAACGCGTCACATTGCGCAACGCCTGTCGCGGACGGATGAGATTGCTGTAGTCGCGGCTCAACACATCCCACATCACTATATTGTAACGCTCCGACAGTATCCTGGCCTGGGCAGGAGTTATGCGGCCGTAAGGGGGGCGAAAAAGATCGCTGTGTATCAATTGGTTTGCAAAATCCACATCCTCCACATAGCGTTCGAGGCTCATCTCCCACCCTTTTTGGTGGCTGTATGTATGGTTTCCCGTCTTATGCCCCGCCTTGAGTATTTTTTCATAAATGTCGGGGTATTGTTCCACGTTTTTCCCCAGGCAAAAAAAAGTGGCTTTGGCATCATGCTTTGCCAATGTGTCGAGTATCCACTCCGTGACACCAGGTGTGGGACCGTCGTCGAAGGTGATGTAAACAGTATCGGGAGATTCGATCTTCCAGATGAGCGATGGCATCAAGCGGCGCAAAAAATTCGGAGGGTTGAAACGCATGGTTCTGTTTTTGTAAAAATTCGGTAAAAAACCGTTCAAATCTTACAGGATGTCTTCCCGGCTCTTTCACCGGCCATGCCACCATACATGCTGAGGTATGGCGCCACTGACCCTGAAGCAGGTGCAAAGTTAAGGCCACTCGGGCGAATCCGGTCGTCGCAGTGCTTTATTTTTGTAAAATTTTATCATTTTGAATGATTACCTGGAAAAAACACTACCTTTGATTGAATAAATTAGGGGTATTTTATGAAAAGACGACTGAATTACCTGATCCTATGCCTTGCGGGACTTTTTGCCACAGGGTGCGGCTTCGATGGAGATAATCTTACTTCCGCTACGGGAGGCAACTACGAGGTGATGATAGTTATGCCGCGCGACAAATGGACCGGTCCGCTGGGCGATACTCTGAGAGCCGTGTTGAGCGCACCGGTGGAGATGATAAACCAGCGCGAACCACTGTTCGACGTACTATCGGTGGAGCCCAAGTCTTATAATACAGTGGTCAAAAACCACCGGAACCTGTTGATAATAAGCACCGGGTCCCAATACAACGAACCATTGCTGGCCGCCACCCGCGACCAGAATTCCAAACCGCAGATGATCGTCACGGCAACCGCGCCCAGCGATTCGGCCCTGATCGCCTACATATGGGAACACCGTATGAGGGTGCGCGACATCTTCGAAGCCGAGGAGCAGGAACGTGCACTGGCTTCGTGGAAAAAGCACCATCAAACCGCATTGGAAAAAGAGGTGTTCCGCAAATTCGGGATCGAAATGATCATCCCCAAGGGATATGAAATGAGGGCCGAATCGGAAGATTTCATGTGGTTTTCGCTCGAATACCCGAAAGCGAGCCAGGGGTTCTTCATTTACAGCACGCCTTTTAATTCTATCGACGACATCAGGCCGGAATCGCTCTTGGACCGCCGCGATGCGTTCGCTTCACGCATTCCGGGCCCTGCCGACGGATCCTACATGATCACCAACAGGGAGATCGAGCCGTCGATGGTCAACGCCAGACTCCACGGCAGGCTCTGGGCCGAAATGCGTGGATTCTGGGATGTAGAGGGTGATTTTATGGGAGGGCCGTTCGTGAGTTTTTCCACGATAAGCTACCAGCAGAAACGGGTGATAACCATCGACTGCTATGTATATTCTCCTGAGAAGCCGAAGCGCAATTTCCTGCGCCAGCTCGAAACCCTGCTTTACGCCGTGAAGTTTCCCGAAGACGCGCAGACTTCCACAGCAGCACAGTAGCTCTTCTTACGGGGCGTAACAAATGCAGATTTTTTGGTAATGAAACTCCTCCTTATTCCCTTGTCGTGGCTTTATACCCTGGCGATAACCGTCAGGCATAAATTCTATGACTGGAAATTGATCAAGTCGGAGGAATATGACATTCCGGTGGTTTGTGTGGGAAACCTCACCGTTGGCGGGACAGGCAAAACGCCGATGGCTGAATTCCTGATCTCGCATTTCAGTCGTCAGGGTTACCACGTCGCCCTTCTTTCGCGCGGTTACCGGCGCAGTTCGCGCGGCTATCTTGAGATCCTGCCCTCGACATCCTGTGCCGACGCGGGCGATGAGCCGAAGCAGATAAAGTTGAAATTTCCGCAGGCCGTGGTCGCGGTATGCAAAGACCGGCGCGAGGGGATAGACACAATACGGCGCGACCATCCCGACGTGAATATGGTAATTCTCGACGATGCATTCCAATATCGTCGCGTGGAGCCGTGGGTCAACATCCTTTTGATGGATTACACGAGGCCGGTATACCGTGACCATATGCTTCCGTGGGGGCGACTGAGGGATTCGCTATCGCAAATGGGACGTGCACATTTCGTGGTAGTGACCAAATGCCCTGTCGATATAACTCCGCTTAATATCAGAATAGTGACAAAAAATCTGGGATTATTTCCATACCAGAGCCTTTATTTTTCGGCTATCGGGCAAGGCAGTATTACTCCGCTTTTTGCCGGAACACCGCAAACAAGCGTACTTACCGGACAAAAAATGATCGTCATGGCCGGCATAGCCAATCCCTCACCGATGATAGCCTCGCTGAAAGAGAAGTATGAGGTCGTAGACACGATCATTTTCCCGGACCACCACCCTTATTCGGTGCGCGATCTTGTGAAAATAGAGAAAAAACTTGCCGAAGCGCCCGACGGAACGATTATTGTCACCACCGAAAAAGATGCCGTCAGATTGATGGGTATGCGTAATATTTCCGCCGACGTGAGGGCGCGGCTCTATTTTCTTCCGATCAAGGTCAACTTCATAAATAATGGCGGGGCGGTGTTCCTGCATAAACTCAACAACAATGTTAAATCGAATCCGAAATACGGCCTCCTTCATTAAAGAGAGGGTGCCATTCACTCCCGGGGTGGGAATAATACTGGGAACAGGCCTCGGCGGGTTGGTAGACAGCATCGATATACACCATACTCTCGACTACAGCGAGATTCCCGGATTCCCCGTATCGACGGTCGAAGGGCACAAGGGCCGTTTCATATTCGGGATGCTCGGCGGTAAAGAGGTGGTTGCCATGCAGGGCCGGTTCCACTATTATGAAGGGTATACACCTCAGGAAGTGGTGCTTCCGGTGAGGGTCATGAAGTTCCTGGGTATTAACTATCTGTTTGTGTCGAATGCCAGCGGCGGGATCAACCCGGAGTTTCGTACAGGCGACCTGATGGTTATAACCGACCATATCAACCTTATTCCCAACCCGCTGGTGGGCCGTAATATCGACGAACTCGGGCCACGTTTTCCCGATATGAACGACGCTTACGATCCCCGCCTCAGGGAGATCGCCACACGTGTCGCCGCGCAGGAGGGGATAAAACTGCAGCGCGGATGCTATGTCGGCGGCACAGGGCCGACGTTCGAAACCCCGCACGAATACGGTTATTTCCGCGCCATAGGAGGCGACGCCGTGGGAATGTCGACAACCCCCGAAGTGATTGCCGCACGGCACATGGGTCTAACGGTATTCGGGCTCTCGGTAGTAACAAACATGGGGCTCGAAGGGCTCAAATCGACCCACGAAGAGGTGCAGGCCGAAGGAGCCAGGGCCGGGAAAAATATGGTCCGGCTATTCATAAAAATACTCGAAAACCTGTAACCGCCTACTTATTGAAATATAGGACTTCCTATTGTTTTGACAAGACGGTAGTTAATGGGGTATAATGGACAAAAACGGACGATGAAACGCCAGTATTGCGTTTCATCGTCCGTTTCAGCATTACGCGGAGGGGCTACCAGATGAACACCCTGTCTTCTTTCGGGACGTAGAGTTTATCGCTTTCCTTGATGCCGAATGCTTCGTACCATGCGTCCACCTGCGGCAAGGCGGCATTTACGCGCCAGCGTCCCAGCGAGTGTTCGTCGCTTTTTGTGAGGTTGCGCACTTCTTCGTCACGGATATTTCCGGCCCACACGTTGGCGTACGACAGGAAAAAGCGCTGCGGAAGCGTGAAGCCGCCTATTTTATCGGGTTGGCGCTCTCCGGCCAAGGCTTTCTGGAACGCTTGGTATGCAATTTGCAACCCACCCTGATCGGCTATATTTTCGCCCAGCGTGAAGCGGCCGTTGGCGTGCAGCGAGTCGATGACGACGATCTTGTCAAACACTGCAACCAACTTGTCTGCCCTCTCGTTGAATTTCGGGATGTCGCTCTCGCTCCACCAGCCTTTGAGGTTACCGTCCTTATCGAACTGACGCCCCATGTCGTCGAACCCGTGGGTCATCTCGTGGCCGATTACGACCCCGATGGCGCCATAGTTAACCGCATCGTCGGCTTCCATGTTGAAGAACGGGGGTTGCAGGATCGCGGCCGGGAAACATATCTCGTTGGTAATGGGGTTGTAGTATGCGTTCACCGTTTGCGGTGTCATCAGCCATTCGTCCCTGTCCACTGGCTTACCCCACTTCGAGAGCATGTAGTCCATGTCGAATATGTTGGACCGAACGATATTGGCCAGGTATGAGTCGTCTTTTATGTCGAGCCCTTCGTAGCTTCTCCACTTGTCGGGATAGCCTATCTTTATATGGAATGCCGCCAATTTTTCCTGTGCTTTCATCTTGGTCGAGTCGCTCATCCACGGCAGATTGTCGATCCTCTCGCCCAATGACGCCTGGAGGTTGTGCACCAGTTTCAACATGCGCTCCTTGGCTGCGGGAGGAAAGTATTTCTCCACATAGAGTTGGCCCACAGCCTCGCCCAAAACGCCATTAATGGCACCTACGGCACGCTTCCAGCGGGGACGCATCTCCTGTGCGCCGCTCAGCGTCCTGCCATAGAATTCAAACGAAGCCTTTGCAAAGTCATCGCTCAGGAACGACGACGCGCCAAGGATGGCATTCCACGACAGGTAGTATTTGATCTCCTGTAACGACGACGAAGCTATTACTTTACCCGCCTCGGCAACAGGCTCGGGCTGCCCCACATTGAGGTCTGCCAGCGAAGCGATTCCTACCTTGGAGAAAAATGTACTCCAATCGACCTCGGGGCACAATTTTTTCAACTCATCGAGCGTCATCTTGTGGTAGTTGGCCTCCGGGTCGCGCAATGCTTCGCGGGCGTAGGCGGCCTTCGCCAGATGCGTTTCGATCTTCATGACAGCCTTCAGAGCGTCGGCAGCCTGTGCCTCGCTGTAACCCGAAAGGGTGAACAGCGCCCGGACCATATCCTCGTATTTCGCACGTATCGACTTTGTCTTCTCGTCCGTGTCGATGTAATAATCGCGGTCGCCCATGTGGTATCCACCCTGCATCAGGTGGAATATGTTCTGTGAACTGTTTTTATCGTCGGCATAAACATAAGCCCCGAAAAATGGCAGCCAACCTTTTTTAAACATCGCAGCCATCATTTCCGGAAGTTCCCCCTTGCCACTCATCGCCTCTATATCGGCAATATATGGTTTCAGCGGAGCCGCCCCGTCGGCATTGAGTTTCACACTGTCCATAGCCTCGGCGTAGAGCGTACCTATTTTCTGGGCTACCGAACCCGGTTGGCTTTTAATTTTGCTTTGTTCCTCGATCAGGCCACGTACCTGTTCGCGGTTGTCTTCGGACAGTTTGTCGAATGTGCCGAAACGCGAATACTCCGGTTTAAGCGGATTGGCCGCCATCCACCCGCCGCAGGCGTACTCATAGAAATCGTCGCCGGGATTGATCGTGTCGTTGAGGTTCTCAACCGCGAGTCCCATTCTGGAACTCTTTTTGCCATCGCAACATCCTGTTGCTAAGATTGCTGCCGGAACAAATAGCATAAAAACGATTTTTTTCATTGCTTTGGAATGATTGTTTGGACGCAAAATTAATCTATTCCCATAGAAATTGTTACGCTGTAACCTAAATTGTGTGGTCATTTAACTTTTATGTGGAAATTCTCAACGAAATCTCAGAAACTGTTTCTCCGGAGGACTATATAGCCCGAACCATCCTATTGCATCGAAAGCCGGGCAAGTTGAAGCAGGAGCCACGCCAGAAAAACAAAAAACAGCAAGCCGCAGGCAAGCCACAGGGCGTTTTTGAGATAGGCGCGTTTCCCGCACGGCGGGGGCGGACTGCTGCGCAAACTGTCGCGCATGATCTTTCGCTCCTCAGCAGTAGGCTTATCGTACATAATGACCGCAGTTTATGGCACGTTATTTGAGTTATGGCAAAGATATCTATACAAAATTATTTGTACAATAATCAATAGAAAATATTTATTAAGCGCCGGGAAGAGATTCGTGGCTATAAAAAATTAAAAAAAGCGCTGCCCGCAACATAGGGCGGCGCTTGATTTTTACAGTCGATGGTTTTTTGTATCTTTGGTCTGTTGAAAATCAATCTTCCGGAATTATGGTTATGTATTTGCGTCTGATTTTATTTTCCTGCGCCGCATTGGCCATCACCGGTCAGAGAGTGTTGTCACAGGAAACGGGCAACACTCCGGAACGTCCGCTACGCGTCATGTCCTATAACATCCGCAACTGCATAGGCATGGATATGACGAGGGACTATGACCGCACGGCCGGTGTGATCACCTCGTGCGGAGCCGGTATTGTGGCCCTGCAGGAGATCGACAGCATGACCCTGCGGTCGGGCCGGACCGACGTGCTGGGGATTATGGCCCGCATTACGGGTATGCATCCCACCTACGGCCCTGCCATTGATTTCGACGGCGGCAAATACGGTGTGGGGTTGTTGAGCCGCGAAAAACCGTTACGTTGCGAAAACATCCCGTTGCCGGGGCGCGAAGAGGGGCGTACGCTTCTCGCGGTTGAGTTCGAGGATTACATCGTGTGCTGTACCCATCTCTCGTTGACGGCTGAAGACCGCATGTCGTCGGTAACGGTTATCCTCACTCTGGCACTTATGACTGGCAAACCGCTGCTTCTGGCCGGAGACTTCAATGCCGCACCCGATTCGCCGGAGATAGGCGCCCTGTCGCAGGTTTTTACCATATTATCAGATACGGGCAAAGATACCTTCCCGGCAGGCGCGCCATACGAATGTATAGACTTTATCATGGCTGCCGGAATGCCTGAAGGATTTATGGCCACGGGCCGCTATACCGATCCTGCCGTAACGGCCTCCGACCATTGCCCGGTATGGGTCGACGTTGCCTGGCCCGCGAAGTGACGCAGCCCCGTCATTGCCACGTCCGCGCAATGATTCCGGGCAAAGGCCCCTTATATAACCAGATGTCGGAAGATCAGACAGCTTTGTCATAAGTATTGACACAATACTGTTGGTTATGCTGTAAGGTTGTATTTCCTTTGTGCACATCATGTAACCAACCGAGAAAAGCTATGGGTACCGATAAAAAACGACAGGCAATGAAACGGGCCGGCATTATGGCGGCTATTGCAGTTGGAAGTTCGATAGCATTCAATGCAACAGCGGCGGAATCATGCAACAGGACTCCTGCAGATGAACGCAACCCAGTTACGGTAGCCGTTAACGGCGGCAATACCGTAGCCATAGACGAGCCTGCACCGTATTGCCAGTATTCCAACTACGACCAGTATAGCAATTACGGCCAGTACAGCAATTACAACGCATCGAACAGCCGTTACAGCCAGTACTCCAACTACGGCCAGCATTCTGATTATGGCCAGTATAGCCAGGGTCCTGAATGCCGGTAGTTTACTTCAGGGCTATATACGTGGTTTAAAATGGCGAATCTCCTTCTAACGGAACGCTGTGTCCGTTCGTGCCCCTATTGTTTTGCAAAGAAACAGATGGATGGCCCCTCGCAGGATGGCGTACTGTCCTGGGAAGATTTCATGTATACGGTCGATTTCTTCAATCTTGCCGGGCACAGGCACCTGTCGTTGCTCGGCGGTGAACCTACGCTGCACCCCGATTTTACCGGATTCCTGCAATACCTGTTTCTGCGCGGTTTCGACGCTACGGTGTTCACGAGCGCGATAGTTTCCAGAGAGCTTCTTGCTCACCTAATGGACTTTCTTGCGGGGAAGAATCCAGCTACGGCCCGGTTGAATTTTGTATGTAACGTCAACCACCCTTCGATTTCCCCGGAGGCCGAGATACGCCGGCAGGAAGATTTTTTTGACAAGGCAGGACCGTATTGCATGCTGAGTTTCAATATTTTTGAAGCGGATTTCGATCTTGGTTTTGCTGTGGATTATATAACACGCTACCGCCTTAAAAAGCATATCCGTATAGGACTCACCCACCCTATACTGGGAGAGGAAAACCGCTTTATCGACGCCTCGCAGATGAAAGAGGTCGCGTTGAGGCTTGTGTCGCATGCCACACTGCTCCACAAGGAAGGTATAACTCTGGGTATCGATTGCGGGTTCCCCATGTGCATGTTCGACGATGAAGGCCTCGGGAAACTATACAAAATATCGCGCCAGCCGTTGCGTTTTTCGTGCGAATCGGCCATTGACATAGGAACCAACCTCGATGTGTGGCCCTGTTTTCCATTGTCGGGCTACGAGAAGCGTTCGCTATACGATTTTGCCTCGTTAGGAGAACTTACCGATTACTACTCCTCGATGATGAGGCGTGTCCGCAATGAGCTCCACGGGATCTTCGATGAGTGCGGCACTTGCCCTCATTCGGCCAGCGGGATTTGCGCCGGAGGTTGCACCTCTTATGTTTTACGTAAAAAGAGAGCGGCGTCCATATGAAAAACCATGTTTTTGTGATTAGCCTTTCGCAGTCCGGCGAAGCATGGCTCGCCGGACGCCGTGTCGTGCTTAGCTGCCGCGCAGACGAGTTGTCCCAAGCCGTGGAAACCTACCAACGATTGTCGAAGGTGTGCGCCGTGGAGTGCGTTACGGTGACGGATGCCGCATCAATCGCCGATATCGAGCCGCAGCCGGGCTGGGAGAAGTGTCCGATACGCTATTTTGCCAAAGAGCAAGGGCCGAAAGGGGAATTTATGGATAAATTCGCAGTCATAGCTCCGCTCAACATCCGTTTTTTCCTGCCCGCTTCGAACCCCGATAACATAGTCTCGGTCAGGTTTCTTGTCTCGCTGGGATTCCATGCCGGCGTGACATTTACTTCGCAGACAGACTGGGACAGTCTTACGGATCTATATTACTACTACCGCTATATGAAGGTCGGTAACGGCACTATCCAACCTTTTGAAATCATTCGCCGGCAATACAAAGAAGTGTCGCAATTTAATAACTGTTGTGATTTCGGCGGGGTCTATTTTGCCGGGCCCGAATATATTGATGCAAAAACCGGCGAAGAATGGTCTGTTACCGATATTTTCGGCAATGCCATATGTGCCGGGACGGATGAGGGTCATTACAAGGGTTTGGAGGAAAGCAGTGCTTACCGGTTGCTGCTACGTCAGTCCGACCGCCATTTTCTCGACAACACCTGCTGCGCCCGCTGTCCGGGATGGAGGATATGCCTTGGAAAGTTCCACAGTGCAGAAGGGCAATATCCCGCGTGCCGTGACTTTTTTACCACAATTATCGAATCCTGAGAGTTATGGTTACGATAATATTCAAAACACTGGAAAAGTGCGTCTCCAATTGTGTCTACTGCGATGTTATAAAGCGCAGGCAGACCAAGGTTATGTCTTATGAGTTGCTGGAGACGGTATTCAGGAGAATCGACACTTTCCTTAAGGCCCACCCTGGCGAAGAGGTGAACATAACATGGCACGGCGGCGAAATAACGATGCTCGGAGCCGGTTATTTCAGACATGCCTTCAAACTTCAGGAAGAACTGTGCAAAACCACCGGGCACCGTATCATTCATTGCGCCCAATCGAACCTTCTGGTACTTGACCAGGACATTATCGACGCTCTCAAGATGCTTGGGATCAACTCTCTCGGGACGAGTTTCGACCCGGTGCCGGGCATAAGGGGGATGGGCCGCAACCGCGATTCGGTGCGATACAATACACGTTTTCTAAATGCCGCACATTTACTGAAAGACAACAACATGTCGTGGGGCATTATCAATGTGGTACATCGCAGGCAACTCGAATGTCCCGAAGATATTTACTATTACCTGACGAACCTCTGCGATTCGGTCTGCTTCAACCAGATTTATATGTATGGAGAAGACCCTCACAACCTCGGCATTACCGGCGAGGAGTTCGCCGACTTTCTGGGGGCCATATTTCCCCTGTGGCTCAAGCACCGGGATAAGATCAACGTAAGGCCGTTCAATGCGTTGTTCAACCTTGCCCATGGTTCGCGTGGCGACCTGGTTTGCGAAATGTCGGGAAATTGTTCACACCACTGGTTGTACATAGGGCCTACAGGGGAAACATCGCATTGCGGCAAAGCCGGTGATTACGACCTGATTTCTTATGGCAACATAATGGATGTGGAGTTGGAGACGATAGTAAACCACCCCAAGCGCCAGGATTTTCTGCGCAGGGTGGAACACTTGAAAGCTAACGATTGCCACGGTTGCCGCCTTTGGGGAATGTGCCACGGGGGATGTTTCGTAGATGCATTGATGAAAGAGCGCGAGTTGAATGTGCGGTCTTCTTCCTGTGTGTGGGTCAGGCGCTTTGTCGAACACTATTTCGAACCGCAACTCGGAATAAAACTGGATATGTCTTCAAAATAGGGACTTAGAGACTGGTTAAAAATATTTTTCTCGTTCTTTTCCACCTCTTACCAGTATTCTTTCCCGCCGATATTTGCTCCATATTCCCTATATGCCGCTTCATCCCGGCGAAAAACGCTCCCGGGAAAAGAGATGAAGATGCTGCTGGGCGCCGGAGCCAGGTATTACGATTTGCGCAAGGCCGTATTGGATAACTACTGCAATTTTTATGTATGCGTAGGGTCCCTGTTCAATTAGGATGTGTTAGGGCGTGTTAACACAAGTGCGGCCATCGGCACCATTATCCCATTACTTTACCTATCCAAACAACCCGTGGCGGAACACCAAATGTTTTTCAGCCACGGGGTGTTTGGATAGGGGGGATATTTATTACGGGGCCGGGGGGAAAAGAC
>JAVBMJ010000069.1:0-26283 GCA_031552535.1 Rikenellaceae bacterium | reverse complement strand
TAAACCCGCACGTTCGTTTTCCTGTCGGTTTTGGGTTCTACCGCATGAAATTTTATCCCCAATGGAACCACATTGTCTCAAAAATTTCACTTGTATAACACAAAACCGCCTTACAGAACCCAAACATACGGCTTTATGCTAACACACCCTACAAAAAATATTTTCCTGTAGAAATCTTGCTGCCGGTCCCGGAATACCATAACCGCCAATGGCCATCCATGAAATTGGACGGCCATTGGCGGTTATGGTATAAGGCGTACGGCCGGCCCCTGGAGATTTATATCCGTGGCAGGCTGTCGTGTATCCGCCTTACAGGGTTTGTTTCGACTCGCAGGCCACTTCGCGGCTCACTTTTTTGATGAGCCCCTGCAGGACTGCACCGGGGCCGAGTTCTGTGAAATCATCAGCGCCGTCGGCTATCATGTTCTGAACTATCTGCGTCCAGCGTACCGGAGCCGTGAGTTGCGCTATCAGGTGGGCCTTGATCGCCTCCGGATCGGTGTAGGGTTTGGCATCCACATTCTGATAAACCGGAGCGATGGGAGTTTTAAAAGGAGCGGCCTTTATCGCGGCTTCCAGTTCGACTTTGGCCGGTTCCATCAACGGCGAGTGGAATGCTCCGCCCACACTGAGTTTCAGGGCGCGTTTAGCACCTGCCGCCAACAGCAGTTCACATGCTTTGTCTATGCCCTCTATCGAGCCCGAGATAACCAACTGCCCGGGGCTGTTATAGTTGGCCGGAACCACCACCGCATCGATAGATGCACATATTTCCTCGACTTTGGCGTCGTCCAGACCGAGGATGGCAGCCATGGTGGAAGGATTTTTCTCGCAAGCCTTCTGCATCGCCTGCGCGCGGGCCGACACCAGGCGCAACCCGTCCTCGAACGACAATGCCCCGGCGGCTACCAGTGCGCTGAATTCACCCAGTGAGTGCCCCGCCACCATCTCAGGCTTGAAGTCTTCGCCCAACGATTTTGCAAGGATCACGCTGTGCAGGAATACCGCCGGTTGCGTTACCTTTGTCTGGCGTAACTCTTCTTCAGTTCCGGAGAACATGATGTCGGTGATGCGGAAGCCGAGTATTCCGTTGGCTTTTTCGAAAAGTTCTTTTGCTGAGGGCACGCTGTCATAGAGCTCTTTTCCCATTCCTGTGAACTGGGCGCCCTGTCCCGGAAAAACAAATGCTTTCATGGCTTAAGTAATGTTCAACAATTATTAACACATTGTAAGTGATGTGATTTTTATGTTTTTCGCCATTCTTTGAGTCTCTTTTGAGTGTATTTTAATTTTATCCTCACCCACCTGGCCAGCCAGGCTTCTTCGTCAAAAATCAAAATCCATCTCAAAATAGATCTCAAATAGCAGCGAAATAATTATTTCACATTACTTATAATGATTATTTTGGTTTTTCGTTTCGCAAAAATAGTCATTTTTCCGGTGGCATGGCAATATGTGATAGAATGTTAATAAAAAGGTGGGGCGGTCGGGGGAAGAAGTGCGGAAAAAGTATTAAAATTGCGGGATAAATCCCGCCAGGCCCATGGCCGGGATGGTGAGTCGTGCTATGAATAAGCGATTGGTTTGCAGTCGTATAAAAATATTGAGATTTGATAAGGACTCTGTCTTATGCAGTAGTAATGCTGCTGTTCACGCTTTTGTTCTTCGTATTCCTGTCGTTGGTGTTCGTCCTTACGGTGGCTTTCGACCGTGAGCGCAGGGTGTTGCATGTCGTATCGCGTTGGTGGTCGCTGTCTATATTCAGGCTTTGCCCCTGGTGGAGATTGAATATCGAAGGCTGGGAGGGATACCGGCATGCCGGACCTTATGTAGTCGTTACAAACCACGGGTCCATGTTCGACATACCGATCATGTATCTGTTGAGGCTCGATTTCAAGTGGATAGCCAAGAAGGAGGTCTATCGCTGGCCATTGTTCGGGGCTGTACTTTGGATGCATGGAGATATAGCTATCGAGCGCGGCACGGCTTCGGGTTTCAGGCGGATGGTGCGCCAGGCCGGCGAGCATCTTAAGGCGGGGACATCGGTGATTATCTTTCCCGAGGGAACCCGCAGCCGCGACGGGCGTATACACCGTTTCCGAGAAGGGGCTTTTTTGATGGCCAAAGAGGTGGGGGCCGACATATTGCCTTGTGTCATCGACGGAACGGGCGATATGACGGATGGACGGAAATTCAAGATGCCTCATCGGTTCAGGGTTAGGGTGCTGCAGCCGGTGTCCGCGGCCGGGGCGGCTGGAATGACTGTGGCCGGACTTGCGGAAAAGGTAGAAAAAATCATGAAGGAGGAGCATCGTGCGATGCGCCCCGACTTATATGAAAATCAGGATTAGACAATGAGCGTTGCAAATTATACCGACGAGCACATAAAGACGCTTGAGTGGAACGAACACATCCGGCGCCGGCCGGGCATGTATATCGGCAAACTCGGCGACGGCACTTCGTCCGACGACGGTATTTATGTGTTGATCAAGGAGGTGCTCGATAACTCCATCGACGAATACATGATGGGTTTCGGCAAGAGTATCGAAGTAGATATCGAGGGCGACAGGGTTACGATCCGCGACTACGGGCGTGGCATTCCACTCGGCAAGTTGTCGGATGTGGCTTCGAAGATGAATACCGGCGGCAAGTACGACACCGAGGCGTTCAAGAAATCGGTGGGATTGAATGGCGTGGGTATCAAGGCTGTCAATGCTTTGTCGTCGGAGTTCGTAATACGCAGTGTGCGGGAGGGTGACGCCCGTACGGTACATTTTTCGGCAGGCAACGATGTGTCGGATATGAAGGAGACGGGGTTGCTGGACAAGAACGGCACAACGGTGCGTTTTACGGCCGACCGCGGCGTCTTCGGCGATTACGCCTACAATCTGGACTATGTCGAGGCGATGATCCGCAACTACACTTACCTGAATGCCGGCCTGGTCATCAAGCTCAACGGGGTGCCGTTCGTGTCGAAGAACGGGCTTTTAGATCTTCTGAGCGAAAATATTTCTGAAGAGCCGCTTTATCAACCGATACACCTTACGGGGAAAGATATAGAGGTTGCCATCACCCACGGGCAGGGCTATGGAGAGACCTATTTTTCGTTCGTCAACAGCCAGCATACAACGCAGGGAGGTACGCATCAGGCGGCATTCCGCGAGGCGATAGCCAAGACGATCAAGGAGTTCTACAAGAAAGATTACGATCCGTCGGATATCCGCACGTCGATCATAGCGGCGATAAGCATCAAGGTGGAGGAACCGCAGTTCGAGTCGCAGACCAAGATAAAGCTGGGATCCAAGGAGATGTGGCCCGCCCGCGATGCCACCAAAGATAAGCCCGCGGTGTCGGCCGGGCCTACGATACGCAACTTCGTGGTCGACTTTCTGAAGAAGGAGTTGGATAATTACCTGCATAAGCATCCGGAGACGGCAGATGTGCTGGGGAAGAAAATAATCGAGAACGAGAAGGAGCGCAAAGCCATATCTGGCATCCAGAAGAAGGCCCGCGAGATGGCTAAAAAGGTGAGCCTTAATAATAAGAAATTGCGCGATTGCCGCGTGCATTTCAATGAGAAGCACGAATTGGCCGAGCAGTCGATGATCTTCATCACCGAGGGTAACTCGGCGAGCGGTTCGATCACCAAGAGCCGCAACGTAAATACCCAGGCAGTGTTCAGCCTGCGGGGCAAGCCGTTGAACAGTTACGGGCTTACGAAGAAGATAGTTTACGAGAATGAGGAGTTCAACCTGTTGCAGGCGGCGCTCAATATCGAGGAGGATATGGAGAACCTCCGCTACAACAGGGTCATAATAGCCACCGATGCCGATGTCGACGGGATGCATATACGCCTGTTGCTGTTGACTTTCTTTTTGCAGTTTTTTCCCGATGTGATCCACCAGGGGCATTTGTATGTTCTGCAGACTCCGCTGTTTCGGGTGCGTAACCGCCGGGAGACCATATATTGTTACAGCGACGAGGAGAAACAGCGGGCGGTAGGCAGACTCGGGGCGCGTCCTGAGATCACCCGTTTCAAGGGATTGGGAGAAATATCGGCGGACGAATTCAAGGAATTTATAGGCGAAAATATGCGCCTGGAAAAGGTACGGCTCACGAAGGACGACCCGATCCATGAAATGCTGGAATTCTATATGGGCAAGAACAGCATGGAGCGTCAGGGCTTCATTATCGACAACCTCAAGATAGAGGCCGATTATGTCGAGGAGGCTGTTTAACGACTTGATTTCCGTTACTGCGGCAAGTGTTAGGTTTATGGCGGATTGTCCGTGGAGCGATGAAAACAATGAAAATACGACAGGTAGCGAACTATAGATGCGATGAGTGTTATAAGAGATGAAAATATAACAGACCCTGAGGATGGACTGGGGGTAACGTCGGATGGCGATGCTATCGAGGCGCACGACTCCGGTGATGGCGACGCGGCAGTCAACGATCCTGCGGGCGACGCGGACGACGGGAACGTTGTCCCCGAAGGTAAGTATGGACGGCTTATTGCGGCCGGCGAGGTGCGCCATAAGCTTACGGGCATGTTCAAGGAGTGGTTCCTTGACTATGCCTCCTATGTGATACTGGAGCGTGCCGTGCCTCATATAGAGGATGGTTTGAAACCTGTGCACCGCCGCATCCTGCACACGATGAAAAGTCTCGACGACGGTCGTTACAACAAGGTTGCCAACGTCATAGGGGCTACGATGCAGTACCATCCCCACGGGGATGCGTCGATAGGCGACGCGTTGGTGCAATTAGGTCAGAAGGACCTTCTGGTCGACTGCCAGGGCAACTGGGGCAACATATTGACCGGAGACGGGGCTGCCGCTCCGCGCTATATCGAGGCGCGGCTGAGCAAGTTCGCGCTGGATGTGGTTTTCAATCCCAAAGTAACGGAGTGGATGCTCTCTTATGACGGGCGCAATCAGGAGCCGGTGACGCTGCCTGTGAAGTTCCCGCTGTTGCTGGCGCAGGGCGTCGAGGGTATTGCAGTGGGTTTGGCTTCAAAAATACTGCCGCATAATTTCTGCGAATTGATAGATGCGGCCATTGCTCATCTCAAGGGAGAAGAATTTGTGTTGTATCCCGATTTTCCTACGGGCGGTTTTATAGATGTGTCGCGATACAACGACGGATTGCGTGGTGGAGCGGTTAAAGTCAGGGCTAAAATATCAAAAATAGATAAAAGGACGCTTGCCGTTACGGAGATCCCTTACAGTACGACCACCGAGTCGATCAAGGAGTCTATAATCAAGGCTAACGACAAGGGCAAGATCAAGATACGCAAGGTCGACGATAATACCGCCGACAAGGTCGAGATCATCATACATGTCAGCAACGACGAGTCGTCGGACAAGACCATCGACGCGCTTTATGCCTTTACCGATTGTGAGGTTTCGATTTCGCCCAACGCTTGTGTAATCGAGGATGAAAAACCACGGTTTGTGGGCGTCAGCGAGATATTGAGGATAAGCGTAGAGAAGACCAAGACGCTGTTGCGCCGGGAGTTGGAGATACGCCTTGAAGAGTTGATGGAGGATTGGCACCGGTCGAGCCTGGAGAAGATATTCATCGAAAACCGCATATACCGCGATATCGAGGAGTGTACCACGTGGGAGGATGTTCTTGCCACTATCGACAAGGGGTTGGAACCGTTCAAGGCGTCGTTGAAACGCGAGGTGACGCAAGACGATATTGTGAGACTCACGGAGATAAAGATCAAGCGCATATCGAAATACGACTCTTTCAAGGCCGATGAATATATCCGGTCTCTGGAAACAGAGGCGGAGAAGGTGCGCCACGACCTGGAACATCTTGTGGCATATACCATAAAGTATTACGAGCGTATACGCGAACGCCATGCAGCGGGGCGCGAAAGGCGGAGCGAGATCAGGGCCTTCGATTCGATAGAGGCTACTAAGGTGGTCGTTGCCAATGCCAAACTTTATGTCAACCGCGCGGAGGGCTTCTTCGGGCTCGGGCCTGCGATGCGCAAGGACGAATTCGTATGCGATTGTTCGGATATAGACGATGTTATCGTTGTGACGAAAGACGGGCGTTATATCATCACAAGGGTTTCGGACAAGGCGTTCTTCGATAAGAATATCCATTACATAGGTGTCTTCAAACGTAACGACGAACGTACGATATACAATATTCTTTACCGCGACGGCAAAAACGGGGCGCTGATGATGAAACGTTGTGCCGTGAAGGGTGTTACCCGCGACAAGGAGTACGATTTCACGAAGGGAACCCCGCGGAGCGAGATCGTATATATGAGTGTCAACCCCAACGGCGAGGCGGAGGTGCTTAAAGTATACTTCCGTCCGCGTCCGCGATTGAAAAAGTTGATCGTCGACCTCGACTTCAGCACGCTGGCGATAAAAGGACGTCAGTCGCAGGGCAATCTTTTCACACGCTACGGCATCAGCCGGATCGTTTTGAAGGAGCGTGGCGCATCGACCCTGGGAGGGCAGAATATATGGTTCGACGACGATGTGAAACGCCTCAACGCCGATGGGAGGGGAGTGATGATAGGCGAATTCAGCGGCGATGACAAAATTATTGTGATGACCGCACGCAACCAGTATTATACCACAGGGTACGATCTGGGGCACCATTTCCCGGATGATATGGTGCGTATCGAGAAACACGATCCCGGGAGGATCTATTCGGTTGTTTATTACGATGCCGAACAACAGTACTACTATGTAAAACGTTTTATGGCCGAGACTACCGACCGCATGCAACCTTTTGTGGATGACAATCCCGAGTCGCGCATGGTTTGTATCAGCGACGACCCCTCGCCTCTGCTTGAGGTAATTTATGGAGGAGCGCATAAAAACAGGCCTGTGGACGAGGTCGATGTGGCGGAGTTTATCGGCGTCAAGAGCCATAGGGCAAAAGGCAAGCGCCTGACTACATACGAGGTGGCCGGGTTGAGGTTTCTGGAACCTGAACCAGACGACAATATTCCTGACGGAGAGGACGGATTCGAAGCGGATGGTGCCTGTGGTGCCGGGGAAAGCGTGGCTGTTTCAGAACCACCTTTCTACGATGAGTCCCAGGGAGATGTGAAATTGCCGGCTGACAGCGATGAGGAGGAAAATATGCCGACCGCCGAACCGCAGCCTGAAGCTACACTTAAAGTGGCGCAACGCAGGAAAAAAACAGCCACGACCGGGACGGCAGAACAGGATGTCACAGGGCCCGAAGCAACCGGGATAATCCGGGGAGCGGATGTTGCGGTTTCTAAAGAGCCTGTAGAACAGACTGAAGAGAATGAGCCCGCCGGTATGCCGGTAGATAACAGCGATGTCGAATTTATAATAGAACGTGCCGGCGAGGATGCCGATACGCGCAATCCCGACACTAAACAGCTGGATTTGTTCTGATCCGGCCAAGGCGATGTCGCAGGCCCGTATCCCGTATGGTTTTCCGGAAAAGGGCAGATATTTGGGGTTGCCGGAGTAAAGGGAATAGGGCGGTCGGGGTAACGAAAACGGCCCGGATTTGGTAATCGCCGTACAAAACGCTTAATTTGTAACTCGAATGGTGGTATTTCTCGTCGGATATATGGGGTGCGGCAAGAGCGGTTCGGGGCGCAAACTCGCCCGGGAACTCTCGTTTGAATTCGCCGATATGGATGCCGACATCGAAGCTGCGGAGGGGATGAGAGTGGCCGATATATTTCAGACTCATGGGGAGCCCTATTTCCGCAGATGCGAACGCAGAGTGCTGGAGGGATATCTGGAACGGGACAATCTGGTCGTAGCCACAGGGGGTGGAGTGCCTTGTCATGGAGACAATATGGACCTGATGAACCGTGGAGGAGTTACTATTTACATGAAAATGTCCCCGGCGAAACTTGTGGCCAGGCTGCAGGGTGAGGGTAGGGCGAAACGTCCGCTTATAGCCGGTATGGATGACGAGGCGTTGTTGCTTTATATAGAGGCACACTTGCCGCAGCGTGAGGCTTACTACGCTAAATCGCACCTGACGATAGATTGCGACGGATGTAGCGATGGTTATGTGGTTGAACACGCCGCCCGTTATATAAAAATGGAAAAAACAGGACTATTATGATACTTTTTTTCGAAAAGGGAAACACTATTTACGCGGTCGATACCGTCCGGGGATTGGCTATCGCAGACATAGAGAAACTGTTGTGGCTTTTTTCCGGGGCTAAGCCAGTGGCAGGCACCGTGTTGGAGGGTGATTTTGTGGGTCCCCGCCGTGAGATGGTCACACCGTGGAGCACGAATGCCGTGGAGATCACCCAGAACATGGGGCTGACCGGCATAAAGCGTATCGAGGAATTTACGCGTGCCGAAGCCGGAGCGGAGTTCGACCCCATGCTCAGCCGCCGCTACACGGTGCTGGACCAGCGCCTTTTCACAATAGATAAGAAGCCGGATCCGGTGGTCTATGTCGAGGATCTGGAGGCTTATAACCGGCAGGAGGGTCTCGCCCTGAGCGAGGACGAGATGGCTTACCTGAAAGATGTCAGCCGCCGTATGGAACGGCCGTTGACCGACAGCGAGGTTTTCGGTTTTTCGCAGGTCAACTCCGAGCATTGCCGCCACAAGATATTCAATGGGGAATTTATCATCGACGGTGAGCCCCAGGGCGAGTCGCTTTTTGCGATGATCAAAAAAACCACCCGTACCAATATGAACGAGGTGGTCTCGGCTTATAAGGACAACTGTGCATTTCTTTCAGCTTCCGAGGTGGAGCAGTTCGCTCCCGACAGCGCCGATAAACCCGACTATTATTCGATAGAGTCTTTCGACAGCGTTATCTCGATCAAAGCCGAAACGCACAATTTTCCGACTACGGTGGAGCCGTTCAACGGAGCAGCCACGGGTACCGGAGGCGAGATACGCGACCGTATGGCGGGTGGACGGGGGTCTTTCCCACTTGCAGGCACGGCTGTATACATGACCTCTTATCCGCGCCTCGATGGCGGACGGATTTGGGAGACGGCGACCGAACCGCGAAAATGGCTCTACCAGACTCCGGCCCAACTGCTTATCAAAGCCTCGAACGGAGCTTCTGACTTCGGGAATAAATTCGGACAGCCGCTGATAAACGGCAGCGTGCTCACCTTCGAGCACTTCGAGGGTGGGAAGAAGTTCGGATACGACAAAGTGATAATGCAGGCCGGTGGGGTAGGGTATGCCAAAAGTTCCGACAGCATCAAGTCCGATCCGTCGAAGGGAGATAAGGTGGTGTTGCTGGGTGGCGACAACTACCGTATAGGCATGGGCGGCGGCGCCGTTTCGTCGGTGGCCACGGGAGAGTATGCCAACGAGATAGAACTCAATGCTGTGCAGCGCTCCAATCCTGAGATGCAGAAGCGGGTCTATAATGCTATAAGGGCCTTGAGCGAATCGGGCGACAACCCTGTGATCTCGATCCACGACCACGGTGCGGGAGGACACCTCAACTGTCTGAGCGAGTTGGTTGAAGCCACCGGGGGGCGCATAGAACTGGACAAGCTTCCCGTCGGCGATCCCACTTTGAGCGCCCGTGAGATCGTGGGTAACGAGTCGCAGGAGCGCATGGGACTGGTTATTGATGCCGGACATATAGACTACCTGAAGCGTATCGCCGACCGCGAACGCGCCCCGATGTATGTCATAGGCGAGGCCACGGGCGACATGCGTTTTACGTTTGAAAACACGGTGACAGGTGAAAAACCCATCGACTGGCCGCTGGAATATATGTTCGGTAAGGCGCCGCGCACGGTTATGAACGACGTGAGGGTCGACGAGGTGTATGCGCCTGTGGAATATACGTCCGGTAAGGTGGTGGAATATATCGGTAATGTGCTGCAAATGGAGGCGGTGGCCTGTAAGGACTGGCTGACGAACAAGGTGGACCGTTCGGTTACGGGTCGTGTCGCGAAACAGCAGTGCGCGGGGAGCATCCAGGTGCCGTTGAACGATTGTGGAGTGACGGCACTGGATTACCAGGGCGTGAAGGGTATCGCGACGGCTTTGGGGCACGCTCCGGCAGCAGCTTTGATAAGCCCTGCCGCGGGCTCGGTTTTGGCCATTGCCGAATCGTTGACCAATATTGTTTTAGCCCCGCTGGAGCATGGTTTGAAAGGTGTCTCGTTGAGTGCCAACTGGATGTGGCCGTGCAGGAATCTGGGTGAGGACGCGCGGCTGTATGATGCGGTGAGTGCGGCGAGCGACTTTGCCATTGCGTTGGGGATAAATATACCCACTGGCAAGGACTCGCTTTCGATGACGCAAAAATATCCTGACGGCGAGCAGGTGTTGTCGCCGGGAACGGTCATTATCACATCGGTGGGCGAGGTCTCCGACGTGTCTAAGGTCGTTTCGCCTGCCCTGAAGCACAGCCGCAGCCAGATCGTGTATGTGGATATGTGCCAGGGTGGATTTGCGCTGGGCGGGAGCAGTTTCGCGCAGATGACAGGCAAAGTGGGCGATGATGTGCCGGTGGTGACCGACAGTGTCTATTTCGCGACGGCTTTCGAAGCCATACAGAGGCTTGTCGACGAAGGGATGGTCCTTGCCGGGCACGATGTTTCGGCAGGGGGACTGATCACCGCCATGCTGGAGATGACATTCGCCGACAACCGTTCGGGCCTGGACGTCAATCTCGATGCTTTAGGCGAGAAAGATATCGTGAGGGTGCTGTTCAGCGAAAAACCGGCATTGCTGCTGCAGGTCGCCGATGGTGCCTCGGTGTGTGAAAGGTTGAAGTTCGAAGGAGTCGATAGCTATATAATTGCGAACGTCAATGGTGACCGTCGTTTTTCGATAAGCAATGCGGGGGTCGATTTCGAACTGCAGATCGATTCTCTCCGCGATGAATGGTACCGCACGTCTTACCTGCTCGATACGATGCAGAGCGGTCAGGAAAAGGCGTTGGAGCGTTATATGAATTATAAAAACCAGGAGTTGGAGTTCCGTTTCCCGGATACTTTCACCGGACAGTATGAGCAATACGGGCTTGATCCCTCGCGTAAGGGACGTAGCGGTATCAGGGCGGCCGTAATCCGGGAAAAGGGCAACAACAGCGAACGCGAGATGGCCTGGATGATGCATCTTGCGGGAATGGATGTTAAGGATGTACATGTTACCGACCTGGTTTCGGGGCGCGAGACGCTCGAAGATGTCAATATGATCGTCTTTGTGGGCGGATTCTCCAACTCCGATGTACTGGGATCGGCCAAAGGATGGGCCGGTGCGTTCCTTTATAATGAAAAGGCGCGCACTGCGCTGGAACGGTTCTATGCCCGCCCCGACACATTGTCATTGGGGGTCTGCAACGGTTGCCAGTTGATGGTTGAACTCGGCCTGGTCACTCCGCAGCATGAACAGAAACCGCGTATGTTGCATAACGACAGTCATAAATATGAGTCGGGTTTCGTGGGAGTGGACGTGTTGCCGTCGAATTCGGTGATGTTGGGCTCGTTGGCCGGATCGTCGTTGGGGATATGGATTTCGCATGGGGAGGGAAAATTCGAGCTGCCCTATGCTGAGGAGAAGTATAATATAGCGATGAAATATTCCTATGGGGATTATCCTGCCAACCCCAACGGTAGTGCTTACAATGTGGCGGGCATTTGCAGCGACGACGGGCGCCACCTGGCCATGATGCCGCACCTGGAACGTTCTATCCGTCCGTGGAACTGGGCTTATTATCCCGAGGATCGTACCGAAGACCGGTTTAGCCCGTGGCTGGAGGCTTTTGTCAATGCTAAAAACTGGATCGAAGAGCATAAGAGTCAAAATGAATAATTCCCCTATTGCAGTGCTCGACTCCGGATTCGGAGGCCTGTCGGTGTGGCGTGAGATAATCAAGGTATTGCCGCACGAGAGTATTATGTACTATGGCGACGGCAAGAACTGCCCTTACGGGGTCAAGCCCAAGGAAGAGATAGAGCGCATTGTAGATGAGGCTGTCCGGTTCCTGCTCGGCAAGGGGGCTAAAATGGTGGTGCTGGCATGTAATGCGGCCACGGCCGATGCGATAGATCACCTCAGGGCGACTTACGATGTGCCGTTTGTCGGCATGGAACCTGCGACGAAACCTGCTGCGGCTGATAGCAAAAGCGGGATCATCGGTATTCTCGCCACGCAGGCCACGCTCAACGGGAGGTTGTTTTTGAAGACGGCCGAACGTTATGCTAAGAATGTAAAACTGTTGTCGGCCGTGGGAGAGGAGTTCGTGGAGTTGGTCGAGGCAGGGGTTGAACGGGGTGAGTTGGCCCGTAAAGCGGTCGAAAGGGCTCTTTTGCCGATGATCGAGGCGGGGGCCGACCATATAGTGTTGGGATGTACGCACTATCCGTTTCTTACTGATATGATGCTGGAGGTGATCGGCGAGAGGGATGTGAAATTGGTGGACCCTGCCCCGGCTGTCGCCCGCCGGGTGAAACAACTTCTTAAGGATTCGGATGCGCTGTCGTACGGTGCCGCGGATCCGGTATATGAGTTTTATAGCGCCAACGACCAGTTTTATGTCGAGCGCCTCAGGCTTAAGAGCGAGGAAGTGCGTTATAAGGAGTAAATTTATATTTTGCCGGCCGGAACGGCAGTAATCCGGTTTGTGCCGGGGTGGAAATGATTAATGCTGAAACATAGGTCAAGATAATGGCAGCGCCTAAAAATAAAACCGAGTCGAAGACATCGAAACAGGCTCCGAAGCCGGAAGGCCGGGAATTGTCTTATACCCAGCGCTGGGCGCTCGGGCTGGTGCTCCTGTTCATTTCGCTCTTTATCCTGGCATCAGTGGTGTCGTACTATTTCACGTGGGCCGACGACCAGGACGCAGTGCGTTGGGGAAGGATATGGAGCGAGAGGGATTTGGAAGTCGGCAACCTGATGGGCAAACTGGGAGCCGTTGTTTCCGATTTTATAGTCGGCTACTGTTTCGGAGCCTTCGGGATAGCTATTCCGGTGGTATTGATCATATTGGCAGTACGGATCATGCGCCAGATGCCTATGTTCCTGCGCCGTGCCGTAAGAATGTCGTTGATAGTAATGGTATTGGGGTCTCTCTCATTGGGATTGTTGTTCGGGGAGAGATGGGGTGTATTCGGTTCAGGACTGGGCGGGGCGCAAGGTATATTCGTAACCGAATGGCTTGTTTCGTATATCGGAACTATGGGCCTCGGCCTGGGATTGCTGCTTTCCTGGGTACTGTTGGCCGTTTATGTAAATCGCAACACGATCAGGGTAGTCAATAAGGTCGGTAAGGGCATTGTCGAAGGCGGTGTCATGGTGGGCGAGGCTGTGGGACGCGGCATTACCTCCGTCGGGTCGACTGTCGGGGCTAAACTGCAACGGCAGGAGTCAGCCCGGTCTGGAGAGGATGCGGAAGAACCGGCGGAAGGAGAGGCCGTGACGCAGGACGCTGCGGAGATCGAACAAACAGCACATAACGATAATATTGCACCTGAAAGAAATGCCGGGGACATACCGGAGGCTTCCCAGGAGGCGGTGAAGCCAGATCCCGACTTCGAGATAACATATACCCGCGACGACAGGGAAGATAACGGGACCAGGGCAGCATTTGCTGCGGAAGGTGTGGATGTCGAAACAGGGGATGATTATTCTGCCGTCGTGACATTGGGTGCCGATGTCCCGGTTCTTCACGCACCGTGGCTGATACATCAGCAGCCGGAAACAGATAAGCATCCTTTCGAGGTGATCGATCTTACGGATGCGGTTAACCGGGCTATGGATGGTGTGCCCGATGATCCGGATGAACATCCGGAGGCTGTTGGGCCGGATGAGGAGGCCGGCAGGGAAGGCGTTTCCCTGGGAATAGGCGGAGTGGCTGTTTCCGATGGCCGTTCGGCGGGAATGCAGGTGCTGGTTCCTGAAAACAGGGACGCGCAATTGGACGACGACGATATTTCCGATATGCTTTACGATCCCACGCTCGAACTCTCATCGTATCACCGCCCGCCGGTGGAGATACTTGAGGACCATTCTGTGGAGGTTAAAGTTACAGAAGCCGAGGTTTATGAGAATAAAAACCGGATTATCGAGACGTTGGGCAACTTTGGCATCAAGATCGACAGGATTAAAGCGACGATAGGCCCTACGGTGACGCTTTATGAGATCGTACCTGCGCCCGGGATCCGGATTTCCAAGATCAAAAACCTCGAAGACGATATCGCATTGAGCCTTTCGGCACTGGGTATAAGGATCATCGCGCCTATGCCGGGCAAGGGGACTATAGGTATAGAAGTCCCCAATAAGGATAAGGAGGTTGTGTCGATGTATTCGGTGATCAAATCGATCAAGTTCCAGGAATCGACCTACGACCTGCCCATAGTGCTTGGGAAAACGATACAGAACGAGACATTTATAGTCGACCTGGCTAAAATGCCCCACCTGTTGGTGGCGGGTGCCACGGGCCAGGGCAAATCGGTGGGATTGAACGCTATAATAGCTTCGCTGCTTTACAAGAAGCATCCGGCGGAGTTGAAATTCGTGCTGGTCGACCCGAAAAAGGTGGAATTGACGCTTTATCAGAAACTCGAACGCCATTTCCTGGCCAAAATGCCGGGCGAAGACGAGGCTATAATTACCGATACGCATAAAGTTATTTATACGCTCAATTCCCTGTGCATCGAGATGGACCAGCGTTACGACCTTATGCGTAAAGCCGAGGTCCGCAATGTCAAGGAATATAACGACAAGTTCACCAAGCGCAGGCTCAATCCGCGCAAGGGGCACCGGTTTATGCCTTATATCGTTGTGGTCATAGACGAGTTTGCGGATATGATAATGACGGCAGGGCGTGAGATCGAAACTCCTATCGCACGTCTGGCGCAGTTGGCTCGTGCGGTGGGAATCCATCTCGTCATAGCTACTCAGCGCCCTACGACCAATATTATCACCGGAGTTATCAAAGCCAATTTCCCGGCCCGAATAGCCTTCAGGGTCAGTTCGATGATCGACTCCCGCACTATTATAGACCAGCCCGGGGCAAACCAGCTTATCGGGCGTGGCGATATGCTGATATCGAACGGAAATGATCTGGTAAGGGTGCAATGTGCATTTCTGGATACTCCCGAGGTGGAGCGTGTCACAGAATTTATCGGTAGCCAGCGGGGATATTCCGACGCTTACGAACTGCCTGAATATTCTCCCGAAGGTGATAGTTCGGGATCCAAGAGTGCCGATCTGGGCAAGGTAGACGATATGTTCGGTGAAGTGGCACGGTTTATAGTGCAGCACCAACAGGGGTCCACTTCGGCCATACAACGCAGGTTCTCGATAGGGTATAATAGGGCCGGGAGGCTTATGGATCAGATCGAAGCGGCCGGCATAGTGGGCCGGGCCGAGGGCAGTAAGCCTCGTGAGGTGCTTATAAGCGATATGCATTCGCTGGAAATGCTGCTCGATTCGATGGGAGTGTGAAGTTAAATCCACTCTGTTTGTATCATTTCGCACATGGATCATTGTGAAATAAATGATTAAAAGGGGCGTTATCTTATTTGTTTTTGCTATCTTTGTGTGTGGTTGCGCCCGCCAGGCGCCTGCGGGTTTGGCATCTGCCGATATTCGGGAGGGTGATTTGTTGTTTCGCAAGGGGCGCGGAACTAAAACGAGGGCTGTGATGGCTGCCGACCGGGATGGGATATATAGCCATGCCGGAATTGCTGTGATTCGTGGCGGAAAACTGATGGTGGTTCATATAACTCCCGGGGAGAGAGTCGATGGCGATAGTGTGGACAGGATAAAATGCGAAACCCCGGCGGAATTCTTTGGAACGGCAAGGGCCGGGTCGGGAGCTGTTTACAGAGTATGTGCACCAGCGAAGGGAAATGATTCGACAAAATCTGCCGAATGTGGGGCGAGGTCCGGATTGTATGCCGGCGATACCTGTCCGGCGGGAATCGGATGCGGGCCTGCGGTGGCCCGTTATGTGGTGGCTCAATTGGAACTTGGAGTCGAATTCGATCACGACTACGATCTGGAGGATAGTACTAAAATGTATTGTACAGAGTTGGTGTGGCGGGCCTATATAGCCGGAGGCGTGGATGTTACGTCTGGGAAGCGTAGCGAGTTACGCAACTTCCCGGTATATTCGGGGGTGTATATTTTCCCGTCGGATATTTATAAGAACAGGGATATTCTGGAACTCATATTTGCATTTTGACCAATTATTTAATCACCTAAAACTTACGGTTATGAGAAAAATGAAACTTTTTGTTGCAGTTGCCGCAGTTGCGTTACTGGCAGTTTCCGCTGTTTCGTGCGGTGGAGGGAAAGGAACTACCCCCAGCGATATCACCACATCGTTACTGAAAGCTCTTAAGGCCGGCGATGCCGATAAGATCACAAACGTATGGTTCGATAATTCAGTAATCGAGCCGGGTAAAGAGAAGGAGTCGAAGGAGATGATCAAAGCTTTTGCGGAAAAAGCGCTTTCCGAACATACAAAGAAGGGGGGACTCAAAGATTTTAGCGTCGTCGGTGAGGAGATTGCCGAAGATGGCAACAGTGCCGAAGTTAAATTCCACCTTATTTTCGGCGATGGCTCCGAGGAAGACGAATCGAACAATTTCAAGAAGATCGACGGGGCCTGGAAGTTTGATAACGATAAATAGTGTCTTTATTGATCGAATTTCAGGCCGGTTTTGTTTATAGCAAAGCTGTTTTTGTGTGGCCGGCAATGACGTGCATGGGGATGGTTGTTGTGGGCTATAGATAAAAAAATTTGAGAAAGTCCGAACGGTTTCCCGGGGTGTGTAAAGTTTCCCGGAGCGGCGGCAGAGTGTCCGGGAGGGCAATGTCCGGACACTTTGCCGCGTTTGTTTTATATGTTTTTACATAACTGGCGGCACGGACTGGCTACGGGTGCCAGATGAATTTTAAGTAATATCGAATATTTATTTAGCCATTTCATTTTTTCTCCCCCGGCATCTTTTTCACATCTCTTCCTCGGTTTAGCCCGCTAAACCTTCGGAAACGACGCAAAAAAATCTACCGGAGATAAAAAACAAAATACGGATAAATAAATTTCCTCTATTACTTATATGATTTATAATATGCGGGTTCATCGCATAAAAAGATGACAATTATGACTGTTAAAAGGTTCGTACTTACGGTGTGGATGTCGATGCTGGTTTTTTCTATGGCATATGCCGATAGTCGTTCGTCGGCGTTACTCGAACGGTTGAGGGTGGTGGTCATGCAAATGCCCTCATATGAGGTATCGTTCGAGGTTACAGGTTCGGGTATGCCTGCGGTACATGGGCGCTATGTCGTTAGCGGGTCGCGTTATTATATAAATTCCGGAGAGGTCGAGGTGGTTTGTGACGGTAAAGTGCGCTACGAGATATCGCATCCTGATCGTGAAATATCGGTCGACAAGGTCGATCCTGCACAAAAGAGCATACTGTCCAACCCGTCGCGTGCGTTCGATTTTCTGGATGGCAGTTTTACCCACACATATAAAGGCGAGGAGAGTTTGAAAGGTAAAAAGTGTGTGGTCGTTGAGTTGAAGCCTGCCGACAAGTCGCAGGAGTTCATGTCATTACTGGTGTATGTCGATCCTTCGACCGGTTTGCCTCAAAACCTGCGGTATACCTTGGACGGCAGGGAATATATCGATGTGTATATTGTTAAAATAACAGAATCAGCGAGCGTTGACGAGTCGTTGTTCAAGCTCGGCAAAACGAGATACAAGGGTTATGATACGGTAGATTTCAGATGATAATAGCCGGTGAATATTTTGCTGTTTAGTAAAAAATCCATACCTTAGCGCAGTTATAGGGGAACTGTATTTTAAAAGAATTTATGTCTGAATCAGGGAAGATAATACAAATCAATATCGAGGAGGAGATGAAGACCGCGTACATCGATTATTCGATGTCTGTGATCGTGTCTCGTGCGTTGCCCGATGTCAGGGACGGGCTTAAACCGGTGCATCGTCGTATTCTTTACGACATGAGCAATGAGTTGAACCTTTATTCCGACAAGCCCCACCGTAAATCGGCGAGGATCGTCGGCGACGTGCTGGGTAAATTCCACCCGCATGGCGACTCGTCGGTTTACGACGCCATGGTTCGTATGGCCCAGGAATGGAGCATGCGTTATCCGTTGGTCGACGGCCAGGGTAATTTCGGATCGGTAGACGGTGATTCTCCTGCGGCTATGCGTTACACCGAGGCGAGGATGAAGAAGATCGCCGACGAGGTGATGGCGGATATCGATAAGGATACAGTGGATTTCCAGTTCAACTTCGACGATACCATGCAGGAGCCTACGGTCCTACCCACGAAGATACCGTTGTTGCTTGTCAACGGTACTTCGGGAATCGCCGTAGGTATGGCGACAAATATGCCTCCGCACAACCTGTCGGAGGTGATAGACGCCACGTGTGCTTATATCGATAATCCGGAGATAGAGATATCGGAGCTCATCAAGTATGTGAAAGCCCCGGATTTTCCTACCGGTGGTATTATATATGGCTATGAAGGTGTCCGCGAGGCATTTGAGACCGGACGGGGGCGTGTGGTCATGCGTGCGCGAACCGAGATCGAACATACGAAGAGCGGTCGTGAGTGTATCGTTATAACCGAGATCCCGTATATGGTCAATAAGGCGGAGATGATCAAGAAGATCGCCGATTTGATCAATGAAAAGAAGATAGAAGGCATTTCGTATATCAACGACGAAAGCGACCGCACTGGGATGCGCATAGTCATCATCCTCAAGCAGGACGCCGTGGCCAACGTGGTGCTCAATATGTTGTATAAATATTCGCAATTACAGAGCACCTTCCCGGTCAATAATATAGCTTTGGTCGACGGACGTCCGATGCAGTTGAACCTCAAGGATCAGATAAAATACTTCGTGCAACACCGTCATAAGGTGGTTGTACGTCGTACAAAATACGACCTGGCCCATGCAGAGAAGCGAGCTCATATCCTGGAGGGCCTGTTGATCGCCCTTGACCACATCGACGAGATCATTTCGATCATACGTTCTTCGGACACTCCCGATATGGCCCGCGCTACACTGATGGAGCGCTTTAGCCTCAGCGAAGTGCAGGCATCGGCTATCATAGATATGAGGCTCAGGGCATTGACCGGCCTCGAGAGGTCGAAATTGCAAGCCGAATTCGACGAATTGTGCCGGATGATAGCTTACTATAAGGAATTGTTGGCCAGCGAAGGGATGCAAATGCAGGTGATCCGCGACGAGATGTTGCAGATCAAGGAGAAGTATGGCGATGAGCGCCGCAGTGAGTTGATTTTCAGTGCAGAAGAGTTTAACCCTGAGGATTTCTACGCGGATGAGGAGATGGTGATTACCATATCGCATCTGGGGTATATTAAGCGCACTCCGCTGGCGGAATACCGTTCGCAGAACAGGGGCGGGGTAGGTGCCAAGGGTAGTGCCACGAGGGATGAGGATTTCATAGAGCATATTTATATGTGCACGATGCACAATACCATGCTTTTCTTTACGGAGAAAGGGCGTTGCTATTGGCTTAAAGTGTATGATATTCCCGAGGGGACGCGTCAGTCTAAAGGACGTGCCATACAGAATGTGATCCAGATCGATCCCGAGGACAAGGTTCGTGCATATATCAATGTGCGCAGGCTCGACGATCTGGAGTATGTCGATAACAACTACATAATCATGTGTACCCGCGAGGGTGTCATAAAGAAAACCACGCTGGAAGCCTATTCGCGTCCGCGCCAGGTCGGGGTCAACGCCATTACCATCAGGGAGGGCGACCAGTTGATCGAGGCCAAGCTCACGAGCGGCAATGCCGAGGTTATGCTTGCCGCCCGTGAAGGCAAAGCCATCCGCTTCCATGAGAGTACGGTAAGGGCTATAGGGCGTACCGGGTCTGGTGTCAAAGGCATAGATATAAGCGGGGACGACGCTGTTATAGGCATGGTTTGTGTGGAGCCTGGTAGTGTGAACGATATACTGGTGCTTTCGGAGAACGGCTATGGCAAACGCACCGATTTGGATGAGTACCGTGTTACGAACCGTGGCGGTAAGGGAGTCAAGACGATACAGGTTACGGATAAAACAGGCAAACTGATATCCATACAATCTGTCAACGATGACAATGACCTGATGATTATAAATCGTAGCGGAATAACGATACGTACGGCGGTATCCAATCTGCGTATCGCCGGCCGGGCTACCCAGGGCGTCAGGGTCATAAATCTGCGCAACGGAGACTCCATTGCTTCTGTTACGGCTGTCCCAAAGAGCGACGAGGGTGATGTTTCGGATGTCGTCATGGCGGAAGAGTAGCGGATACGATATAAAGAGCGGTATATGGTTACTGTTAATATGTATACGACCAAACTTTAAACTACAAAATTGATATGAGACGTATTTTTTTGCTTGCTGCAGTGGCATTGATAGCTATTGCGGGCCGGGTGAGCGCCCAACAGAGCAAGATAGATGAGGATGGCATCAAGAGAAAAATTGCTAAGTCTGATGCTGACATTGAGAATCCCAAGAAGAACACTAAAGCGGCGACCTGGATAGATCGCGGTAATGTGATGACAGAAGCGGACGATGCTCCCAATCTTGGCCTTTACAAAGGCAGTATGAACGAAGAGATGTCCAAATTGTTGCTGGGGACTAAGGGTAAATCGGGTAGTGAAACGTTCGGGGATACGAAATACAATACGTATGAGATTCCCGATCTGGTTAAAGTTTACTATCTCGACGGCGCTGTATGGTTTTGGGATCCTAAAGTGGTTATTTATCCAGGGGCCCTCGACAAAGCCACGGAGGCTTACCTGAAGGCGGTTGAACTCGATCCGAAGTCGACTCCCAAAGCCAAGGAGGGATTGAATAAAGTTGCCAATCTCTATAAGCAATATGCCGACCGGTATTACAATATGCAGAAATTCAAGGAGGCTTCGGAGGCGTTCAAGAAGGCGTATCTTGTGTCGGCTAATGCAGTGGTCGGCGCTATCGACACGGCTTCTGTCTTTAATGCCGGTTATACGAGCATTCTTGCCAATGATTTTGTGAATGCGGCCGATAATCTGGAAATTGCGTTGAAATATAACTATTATAACGAAGGGGATATCTGTTTCCTCCTGTACCACTGCTACAACAGCATGCAGGACAGCGGTAAGGCTAAAGCCATACTGATGGACGGTGTTGCGAAGTATCCTAAAAACATTAAGATCATTGAAAGTTTGATGGCATATTTTGCCACCACGGGTGAGGATCCCAAGGAGATTATTCCTATTGTAGAGAAGGCGATTGCCGATGATCCGAAAAACCCCGACCTTTACGGAGGTTTGGGCCGTATTTACGATAAAATGGGGGATCTTGATAAGGCTATCGAATCCTTTGCAAGGGCGGTCGAGGTTTCTCCCAACGATTTCGGATCGAACTTCAACCTCGGATTGCTGTATATAAAGAAAGGAGATGCAGCTAACACTGAGCTGAATCAGAGGACTATAACCAATCAACAGGAGTATAACGACGGGCTGGCCAAGGTATACGAGTCTTTTAATAATTCCATAGTTCCTCTTGAAAAGGCGCATTCGCTGGACCCGAAAGACGTTTCTACGGTAGAACTGTTGAAAAATGTTTGTTTCCGTTTGCGCGATGAACCGGGCGTGATGGATAAGTATAATAAATACAACGAATTGCTTAAAACCATGAAGGAATAGTCCTTTCATTGGTAAAGTTTATACAGACTCCAAGAAACAGTTTAAAATTTTAACGGGCCGGAAAATAATTTCCGGCCCGTTAAATTGGTATAATGGACAAAACAGTTGGTGAAACTATTGTAATTGACTGATTATATTTGCATTATCAGTAGTGTCCACTAAAAGCACAAAGCAATCCTTTTAAATAGCTGAAAAACAATTTATTGCAGGCGATCTTAACGCGCAACGATTTGAATTACTAAATGCGATAAATTTCATTTTGCCCACAAACCCATATATTGATTATCAGTAAGTTGTATTTTTAAAGTCGGGCAAATTTCGATCGAGCAAGTTTTTAGTGGACACTACTGTTGCATTATAGGTAGTTTAATGAAGTGTATTTCATTAAACTACTTTTTTATGGTCGTATCCCTGATGACGATCCCCGACGGGCGTGGTTCACCCACAAGATGGTGCGCAAGGCGTTCGTTCACATCCGGCGCGCCTTGCCTGATATGTTCCATTACCTGGATAACCTGGCCATTCCTAAATCAACAAACTCTCTCGAATCGTTCTTCGGACACCTCAAACAGAACATCTCACTACACCGTGGGCTATTCAAAGTGCACTATCAAAATTACGTGAAGTGGTATCTGTATTTTCGTAACAAGGATCGCAAAAGCACAAAAAAATAATCCGAGCTCCGTGGGAGGGCTCAGATTATTTTTCTGCGAGTATCAGCCGGGCAATTACCAACTGTTTTTGTCCACATTACCTTAAAATTTACGTCATCTGTGAGGGATCCGTAGCAATTCCTTGCATTATCAATGGGAATGCCGTGGAGGCGAGGTCGCAACGTGATGCGCGATATCTTTCACCATTTTTGCGTCCTGCAGGCATATTCTGCCTACAGGTTGCCTGCGACGTCTTTCGGGAAAAACCTCATATACTGTACACGGCTTGAACTATCGTTCTCAGTCGAGCGGTAATTCATTTTTCCGTGAAACTCAGCTATAGATTCGAAACTGTGGCGGTCCATCCATCCGGCTATGGTGCTGTTCATCTTTCCTATAACACCTATGCCGGAGAGGTATAGGGCACTGCATATCTGCACAGTCTTGGCACCTGCCAGTATCGCTTTTATAGCGTCTTCGCCTGTATGCACTCCGGTGGATATGGAGAAATCGAGTTCGGGGAGTTGCGATGACCCCAATCCCACCACTCGCAGGCTGTTGCGCAATTCAGATGCTTCACTCAGGATGCCCGAGGTGGTGAACGACATGTCGTCGATATTGATATCCGGTTCAAAGAAACGGTTGTAAAATACCACTCCTTTGCCTCCCCGGAAATAGGTTTCGGCGGCAATGTTCAATATGTTTGTGAAACGCATCGACAGTTTCACCGAAACAGGGATATTCACCGTTTCCATTACCGAGGCAATGATAGCCAGGTACGATTTTTCGATTGTTTCCGAGTTTAACTTTATATCTTCGGGAAATAGGAATATGTTCAATTCCAGTGCGTCGGCTCCTGCAGCTTCTATCCGCCGCGCGTAGTCGATCCACTCACCTTTTTCGTAGCAGTTGATGCTGGCTATGACTGGTATCCTGATACTTTTCTTAGCCTGTTCTATAAGTTGCAAGTGTCCTTTAAGGTAGTCGTCTGCGAGATATGCGTTGAGGTAGTCCGCAGCCTCGGGCGAACTTCCGTACCGTTCGAGCATTGCCGCTTCACCTGCGATTTGTTCCTCGAATATCGATTTGAGCACCACCGCACCTGCCCCGGCCTCTTCGAGACGTTCTATCTTCGAGATTTCAGCCGTAAAAGGAGAACTGGCGACAATGACCGGGGATTGGAGGTTAAGGCCGAGATAGGTGGTTTGAAGCTTTTTCATAATATGCGTTTGTTTTATAGTTTTTATGATTTTCTGTATGTAACATTCTGTCCGGGCCCCAAATAGGAGCTCATGCAGGCTCTGAAAGACAGTTTAAAATATTACCGGAGTTCTTTTCCTCCTCTTCCCGGGATTCTTTCCCACCGGTCTTTGCCCCATATTTCCGATATGCAGCTTCATGCCGGCGAAAAACAATACCGCGAATATGTGAAAAATAATTCCGGCGATATTTTTAAACAGTCTCTAACAAAAGTATGAATAATTAGCCGTTTTTACAATACACCTGCGTTTTTGGCGGCTTTGCTATTATATCTTCATTTTTCTGTCACTATGGCACATCGCGTGCCACGATGTCAGTCGTTTTGTGGATGGCACATTAATTGAAGTTTCGAGAGCGTGCTGACAGACTGTTTAAATCTATAAAACCATATAACTATGTCAAACGGTAAAATTGGTGTAACAACGGAGAATATCTTTCCGATAATCAAAAAATTTCTTTACTCCGACCACGAAATCTTCCTGCGCGAGCTGGTTTCCAACGCGGTTGACGCCACGCAAAAACTTAAGACTCTCGCTTCTGCCGGCGAGGCGAAGGGCGAATTGGGCGACCTGACGATACGGGTAGGCGTAGATAAGGAGAAAAAAACCCTTACCGTATCCGACAGCGGAATAGGAATGACCTCCGAAGAGGTCGATAAATATATCAACCAGATAGCCTTTTCCGGAGCCGAAGAGTTTATGGAAAAGTACAAAAATCAGGCTATCATCGGACACTTCGGTTTGGGGTTCTATTCTGCGTTTATGGTTTCGGATAAAGTGGAGATAGTGACGCGATCCTACAAGGAGGGCTCCAAAACCTATACGTGGAACTGTGCCGGAACCCCTGAATTCACCTTGTCGGAGAGTGTCACAGAGCGTAGCCGCGGAACAGATATCATCCTTTACCTGTCGGAAGATAGTGCGGAATTCGCCGACGAAAGCCGCATAGGAGTTATGTTGGATAAATATTGCCGTTTTCTGCCCGTTCCTATTGCATTCGGCCGGGAAAAGGAGTGGAAGGATGGCCAGTGGGTCGAAACAGGTAAGGATAAGATCGTTAACGACACATCTCCGCTATGGACGCGCAAGCCTGCCGATATCAAGGCCGAAGAGTACGGTCAGTTCTACCGTAAACTTTACCCGATGGGTGAGGAGCCGTTGTTCCATATCCATCTTAATATCGACTACCCGTTCAATCTTACGGGGATACTCTATTTCCCTAAACTCCGCAACAATTTCGAGATACAGAAGAACAAGATTCAGCTATATTCCAACCAGGTATATGTGACCGATTCGGTGGAAGGCATCGTGCCCGAATTCCTGACGTTGCTTCACGGGGTGATCGACTCGCCTGATATTCCGCTCAATGTGTCGCGTAGTTACCTCCAGAGCGATTCGAACGTAAAAAAGATATCGGGGTATATAACCCGCAAGGTAGCCGATCGCCTTGGTGATATATTCAATGCCGGGCGGAGCGATTTCGAAAAAAAATGGGACGACCTCAAAATATTTATCCAATATGGGATTATCACCGATGAAAAATTCGCGGATAAAGCTGCCGATTTCGTTCTTCTGAAAAATAGCGAAGGGCGCTATTTTACCATACCGGAGTATAAGGAGTTTGTCGAGCAGACGCAGAAAGACCGCGATGGCTCGCTGGTATATCTGTATTCAAGCGATCTCCAAAAACAACACGCTTTTGTGGAAGCCGCTAAAGCCAAGGGATACGACGTGCTGACCATGGACGGGCAACTCGACGGCCATTTTATAAGCTGGTTTGAAAATAAAAATTCCGGGACCCGTTTTTCGCGTGTCGATGCCGATGTTGTCGACAAATTGATCCGTAAGGACAACGAGCAGGCCCTGTCGCTGACCACGCTGCAGCAGGATGAGCTTCGCCCTGTTTTTGAGGCTCAGTTACCGGACGAAAGCAAGGTTAATTATGCCGTGGTATTCGAGGGGATGGACCCGTCGCAGTCACCGGTTACAATAACCCAGAACGAGTATATGCGCCGTATGAAGGACATGGCCGCGATGGGCGGCGGAGGCGGCATGAGTTTCTACGGACAGATGCCCGACAGTTTTACTGTGGCCGTAAACGGCAACCATCCGCTGGTTATAGATATCCTGGGCGAGGTGGAAGCGGCATATGGCGATAAACTCAAGAGTATCAACAAAAAAATTGAAGCTGTGCTGGCCGAGGAGCATTCTTTTGCCGAGGTGATAAAAGGCAGGAAGGATGACGAACTTTCGGACGATGAGAAAAAAATGCGCGACGAATTGCGGGAAAAACATTCGTCGCTGGTCAAGTCGCGCAACGAGCGTTTTATGGAGATAGGCCGCGAAAACAGGCTCGTTAAACAACTCATCGACCTGGCTCTTCTTTCCAACGGGATGCTCAAAGGCGAAAACCTTACCAACTTCGTGCGGCGTAGCGTGGAGTTGATCGGCAAATAGATTCCCGGCCCCACTTGCGGGGGAGTATCTGTTTTTGATAAAGCCGGTTTGATTTTGCATCGCAAAATCAAACCGGCTTCGTTTTGAATTAAGTAATGTGAAATAATTATTGCGATATTATTTGAGACTTATTTCGAGATGGATTTTGATTTTTGAAAAAGGAGCTTGGCGGGCCAAGTGACTGATGAAAAAAACAAAAGACGCTCGAAAGAATCTCAAAAAATATTGA